>NZ_RQYL01000023.1 GCF_003860125.1 Fretibacterium sp. OH1220_COT-178
CGGGGTATTGCTACACGGTATGCAAAAAATGCCGCATCCTTTGTTGCCGCGGTACAAATTCGCTGCATTGCTCTTTGGGCTAACATCTTGTGACGACAATATCTAAGGGAAATTAGGAGGCGGATGGCGTCGGTACGCGTTTGGGGAGAGAAAATGTAAGGCGGCCGGGCGACGTCTCGCTCCTTCCTCTCCATTTTACTGCAATGAAATGGTATATTTGAACGTATCACGAGCGGCGGACAGCCGAGAGGGGTTGATAGGAAGTGGGCTTTGTCGATCGGTACTTCAAGCTTTCCGAGCGGGGCAGCAACTTCAGGACGGAGCTGGTGGCGGGGGTGACCACCTTCATGACCATGTCCTACATCCTGATCGTCCACCCGACCTTCATGTCGGTGGGGGCGGGGATGGACAAGACGGCCTGCGTCGTGGCGGTAGCCTTCGTCTGCGGGCTGGTGACGCTGGCCATGGGGCTCTACGCCAACCTGCCCTTCGCCCTGGCGCCGGGCATGGGCGGCAACGCGTTCTTCGCTTTCACGCTGGTGAAGGGCGGCATCGTCCCCTGGCAGGTGGGGATGGGAATGGTCTTCATCTCCGGCGCGGTGTTCATCCTCCTGACGGTGTTCGGGGTCCGGGAGGTCGTCGTCCGGCTCATGCCGCGGTCGATCAAGCTGGCGATCGGCGCGGCGGTCGGCATCTTCATCGCGCAGCTGGGCCTGAAGAGCGCGGGCATCCTGGTCATCGACAAGAGCCTGAGGTTCGGAAACCTGCACGACGCCAAGACGCTGCTCTCGATCATCGGGCTCTTCGTCACGGCCGGCTTCATCATCTTCCGGGTCCGGGGCGCGCTGCTGTGGGGCATCGTCCTGACCTCCATCATCGGCATTCCCATGGGCATCACCAAGGTGCCGTCGACCCTCCTGTCCACCCCCGCCTCCATCGAGCCCATCTTCCTGAAGCTCGACATCCTGGGTGCGCTCAAGTGGACCTATATCCCGTTCATGTTCACGTTCTTCGTGGGCGACTTCTTCTCGACGCTCGGCACGGTCCTGGGCGTGGGGGGCAAGGCGGGGCTGCTGGACGAGAACGGCGACATGCCGGACATCGGCAAGCCGTTTCTGGTGGACGCCATCGGCACGCTCGTCGGCTCGCTGTTCGGCCTGACGACGGTCACGACGTTCGTGGAGTCCGCCTCGGGCGTCGAGGAGGGCGGCAGGACGGGGCTCACCGCTGTCGTCACGGCCGTGTGCTTCTTCCTCATGCTGCTGCTCGTTCCCCTGGCCTCCTGCGTTCCGGAGCAGGCCACCGCTCCCGTGCTGGTGATCATCGGCCTGATGATGATGCCGGCGGTGCAGAACATCGACTTCAACGACTTTACGGAGTCGTTCCCCGCGTTCATGACCATCCTGATGGCGGCCTACCTGGGGCTGGCCAACGGGATCAGCTCGGGCATCCTGTGCTACACCGCGGCCAAGGTCCTGGCGGGGCGCGGGCGCGAGCTGCACTGGGGCACCTACGTCCTGTGCGTCCCGATCATCGGGTACTTCCTGAACCTGTAGCGGGGAGGACGAGACGATGCAGCTGCATCCCCGGGACCGGGCGCGATTGGTGGACGCGGCGATGGGACGCGTGCCCTGCGACCTCGCCATCCGCAACGTGAGGCTGTTCAATGTTCTGACGTGGGAGACCTACGAGGCGGAGGTCGGGATCGTCGACGGGTTCGTGGCCTGTGTGTCCGCGGACCCCGACGGGACGGGCGGCCGCTTTCCCATCGAGGCGGCGGAGAGCTTCGACGGCGGGGGAGGGCTTTTGATCCCCGGCTTCATCGACAGCCATCTGCACATCGAGAGCAGCATGCTGACCCCGGCGCATATGGCCGAGGCCGTGCTGCCGCAGGGGACGACGACGCTCATCACGGACCCCCACGAGGTGGCGAACGTCGGGGGCGTCGAGGCAGTGGAGTACATGCTGGAGGCCAGCGAGGGCCTGCCGATGCGGCAGTTCGTGCTGGTCCCGTCCTGCGTCCCGGCCGTCCCCGAGCTGGGGAACGCGGGCGCGAGCTTCGGCCGGGACGAGGTGGAGCGGCTGCTGGACCATCCCCGGGTCCTGGGGCTGGCCGAGCTGATGGACTACCCCGGCATCCTCGCCAACAGCGCGCGGATGCGCGCGATCATGGACGCCTGCGAGCGGCGCGGGGGGTTCATGCAGGGGCACGCTCCGTTTCTCGCGGACCGGGATCTGAACGCCTACGCCGCGTCGGGCGTGCGCAGCGATCACGAGACGCGCACGGGGCGCGAGGCGCGCGACAAGCTGAGGCTCGGGATGCACGTCGACATGCGGGAGAGCTCCATGTCGCTGAACGCTGCGGCCATCGCCCCCGCGGTGAAGGACTTCCGCAACCTGTCGACCCTGTCGCTCTGCACGGACGACCTGGAGCCGGAGGACATCCTGACGACGGGGCACGTCAGCCGCGTCGTGGCGCGCGCCGTGGAGTGCGGACTGTCGCCGGAGCAGGCGATCACCTGTGCGACGCTGAACGCGGCGCGGGAGATCGGCATCACGAACCTCGGGGCCGTCGCTCCGGGTTTCGCCGCGGACCTTCAGATCGTGTCCGACCTGGCGCGCCCGCGCCCCTCGGCCGTCTTCGCGATGGGGCGTCTGGTGGCCAGGGACGGGCGGATGCTGGCCGCTGTCCCGAGGCGCAGCTTTCCGCAGGAGGAGCGCAACACGGTGCGGCTGGAGATCCCCTCCGAGGAGGCGCTTCGGATCCCGGCGGAGGGGACGTCGGCCCGAGTGCGGGTGGTGAAGTACGACTCCCTGAACGGCTCGACGACCTCCTTCTCCATGGAGGACCTGCCTGTGGAGGACGGGTACCTGAGCCTGGGCGGGGACCGGGACCTCAAGTTCGTCGCGGTCCTGAACCGCCACGGCGGGGGGACGCGGTTCGTCGGGGTCGTGCGCAATTTCGGAACGGCGCGGGGCGCCTACGGGGCCACGGTCTCGCACGACAGTCACAACCTGGTCGTGGTCTACGACCGGCCCTCCGACGCGCTGGCCGTGATCCGGGCCCTGAAAGAGTGCGGCGGGGGCAAGATCGCCGCGGTGGACGGGGCGGTGGTCGGCAGGCTGGAGCTCCCGATCTACGGCCTGATCTCCCGTCTGGATGCCGACGGGCTGGCCCGCGAGATATCGGGAATGAAAAAAATTCTGCGCAGCGCGCTGGGCCTGGAGGTCCCGAACCCCCTGATGCGCATCGTGTCCCTGGCCCTGCCCGTCATCCCCAAGGCCAAGTTCTCGGACATCGGACTGGTCGACGTGCTGGCACAGAAAATCGTACCGCTGATGGAGTGAGGTGGGAGGGGTTTAGGTGCCCCAGAGAGGACCTCCATCGGTCTCCGGTCCCAACAGGAAAACGGCCTTCTTGTGTGCTGCAGCCCTCGGGGTTTGGCCCGAGGGCTGTCTTATGGGATCATCATTTCAACTTGGCCTTTGAACCGGGATCCAGAAGGGCCCCCACCTGTTCTTCGAGTGACTCTGGCTGTGACTCTGGCTGTAAAGCTGAGGGGGGCGCGACGTTGCGATACTTTTGCAAGCGGCTCTGAGGCTTGTCGGGCAGGGTTCGTTCAATCCTGCGCGCTTCCAGAAGTTTACGGACAACCTTGTTGAGCTGACCGGACACCTTTTGCTGGCCCAGGGCTGCCGCAAGTTCGGCTTTGGCCTTTGGACCGGAGTTCAGAAGGGCCAAAACCTGTTCTTCGAGCGACCCCGGTTCTGGTTTTGGGCCCAGAGGAGCCGCGGTGGTGTGGATGGGAAACTCCAGCCAGAGGCCGTTTCCCTCGTAGCGCAAAGTGGGCGGAGAACCTCCTGCCGCCTTGCAGGATGTGAAGATATGCTCTATGCCGCGTCCCCAGGCCTCAATCATTCCCGCCCGAAACAAGGTATTGGCGATGTCGGGATTGGGCGGTTGGGACGCATGCTTGCCGGTCAACGTCTCGACCGTCCAGTTCGGGGCGAGCTCGCCGTTGTTCCAAAAGAGGAGCCGGTCCTCATAAACGCTGATCTGTATTGGTATGCCACTGGCATAGTCCTTGTGGGCAATGGCATTGAGCAAGGCTTCGCGCAGGGCGTCCTCGGGGATGGGATAGCGTTCCAGCCTCTGAAGCCCGTCATAGCTCACGATGGCTTTCAAATATTTGGTCAAGAGCAGGTCCATCGTCCTGTCGATCTGAGCAAAGAGGGAGCCTCGGATTTCGTCGTGGAAGAGAAGGTCGCTGTTGGTCCGGAAATAGGCGATTTTGACGAAAGCTCCCGTGATGAAGCGCTCCGGGTCCGGATGGAAAAGAAGAACGGCTGCGCGCTTTAAATGATTGCCTTGTCTCAGGTGCAACTTGTCGATAAGATTGGAGTCGCTCTCCTTCAGAACCTCGGCCGTCAGCCGTTTGCTCAGAGATGCCCGATCATCGGCCACGGCGTGGCCTATCAGGAATCCTCCGGCAGGAAGTCTAGTTTCTGAACAGGAGGATATGTAGACCGGCACATCCTATCAAGGGGGCTGTGGTCCGTCCTTGACAAACGCTCCCTCGGCTGTCACCATAGGGTGCACATCGGGGGAGCTGTCGCTGAGAGGGGGCCGAAATCGGGCCTCGACCCTGGAACCTGAACCGGATAATGCCGGCGTAGGAAGATGTCCGTCTCGCCGCTTCAGCCCTTTCTCTCGGCTCGTGGTTTAACCGCTCCCTCCTCCGTGCAGGGGTGCTGCCTGCAGTATTTTTCGAGGAGGTTTTTTGTATGTCCCGTTCGTCGCGTACCGTGATTTTGGTGGAGGGCGCCCTGTGCATCGCCCTCTCCGTGGTGCTGTCCTACATCCGCCTGTTTCGTCTGCCCCAGGGCGGTTCCGTGAACCTGGAACTGGTTCCGTTGATCCTGTTCGCCTGGCGGCGGGGCCTGTTCTGGGGCTGCGGCGCCGGGGTGCTCGCCGGGGTGCTGAACCTCCTGCTGGGCGGCTACGTGACGCATCCCGTCCAGGCGGTCCTGGACTACCCCGCGGCCTACGGAGCCATGGGGCTGGCTGCGCTGTTTCCCCGCCAGAAGCTCTCCGGGCTGCTCGTGGCGGCCCTGGCGCAGTTTGCGTGCCATTTGCTCTCCGGCGCCATCTTCTTCGCCAGCTATGCCCCGGAGGGGACCAACCCCTGGGTCTATTCCGCGGTCTACAACGGGTCGTTCCTGGCGCCCAAGGTGATCCTCTCGGCGGTCGTCACTTGGTTTCTGCTGCGGAAGCTGGAGCGGATCCATCCCGCCCGGGGTCAGTGAGGAGAGGGGCTGCGCCCCGAATGGAAACGCTCCGTCCATCCCAAACGCCCGTCCTTCCAGCCTCTGGAGGATGGGCGTTCGCTTATGTACGGTTACCGTGGGCCGCAGGGCAGCCCTTCGCCCAAGGGCACTCCCGGCAGTGCTCGGTCCGGGGCGGCCAGTCCCCCAGTGCGGCGCTCTGGGCCGCCGCCAGCACCCTCGCCCTCAGACCGTCCCATCCAAAGTTTCGGGGGAAGGCCTGCCGGTGCCCCATGCGACCGCCCTCCCGCAGGAACACCAGCCCCACGTCGACCTCCTCGAAGGGCTCGCCGCGGCGATCGGCCAGCTCCCGAACCACCAGCGCGTAGAAGGCCAGCTGCGCCCGGTAGAGCTCCGAGGGCGCATCCTCCGGCAGGGTGATCTTGTAGTCCAGCACGCGCCAGCGTCCGGGTCCGTCCGGGGAGCGCCACGCCACGTCCATGGCCCCGACCAGCGGCAGGCCGCCGACCCGGACCCGAAAGGGCGCCTCGCGCCGTGCCCTGTCCATCCGGAGCGCACGCCGGATCTCCATTCCCGCCTCGGAGCCCTCGAACCGGCCCAGCCAGTCGGCCAGGGTCTCCCTGGCGGCCGGATCGCGCCACACGTCCCGAAGGCCGGCGGGCAGCCGCGCCGGAACGCGCGGGTCCGACAGCCAGTAGGACAGCGTGTCCCGCTCGCCGGGCCGCACCCGTTCCGAGGGCCAGCGTGCCAGAATCCAGTGGGCCAGGGTCCCCAGCTCCGCGCCTCCGCTCCCCGCGGGGGGCGGTGCGCCCGACGGGTCCGGCACGCCCTCGTCGGGCACCTCCCAGCGGAGGTCCAGGCCCTGCCTATAGCGCCTTCGCCAGGCCAGCGGGCACCACTCGAACAGGGCGAACGACGTCGCCGAGAAGGACGCCAGCGTCGTCCCGCTGCGGTCCGGTGCCGGGATCGCCGTGGGGACCGGCGCCGCGGCGGGGGGGGCGTCCCGCAGCCCGGGAGCGCTCGGCGCCGCCGCGTGCGCCCCATCCTCGCCCACGTACCGGACCTCGGGGTCGACCAGGTCCGGCCAGCCGCAGCCCTCCTCGTCGGCCAGCCAGGCGAGGGCCAGGGACGTCCAGCGGCCCCGGGGCAGGGTACGGTTTCCCTGAGCGTCCTCACCGACGACCCCGCAGAGCCACAGGGCGTCCTGGGCCCGGGTGGCCGCGACGTAGAAGAGCCGCATGTCCTCCTCCCGGTCCCCCTGCGAGGAGAGCAGCCGCTCCCACCGCATCGTACGGGGCTCCTCCCCGGCGTCGTCGTGGGGTTCCCCGGGGCCGGGCAGGAACTCGGGGAGCCCGGAGAAGGCCAGGCCCAGCTTGCGGGAGGGGACCAGGGAGGCGGGGCGCTCGCGCCTGGCGGTGTCGAATATGGCGACGACGGGGTACTCCAGTCCCTTGGAGGCATGGACGGTGGCGATCAGGACGGCGTCCGCATCCCGGTCCATCCAGCGCGGCTCCTCCAGCCGGGTCCCGCCTCGAAGGGAGCGCTCCATCCATCGGGCGCAACCGGTCAGGCTGAGGGCGAGCCCCCTCTGATAGGCGCGGGCCAGGGAGAGGGCGCGCCGGACGTTCCGGAGCGCGCGCAGCCGGTAGCGTGGGTCGTAGCCCGAAAGCCAGCGGCGGTCGCGCACCAGGTCCTCCAGAAGCGCTGCCGGGCCCTTGTGGCGTCCCAACAGCTCCAGCCGCGAGAGCCGGGAGGCCGCCTCGGGGAGCCGCTCGCGCAGCAAGTCGGCCAGCGCTGTCGGGCTTCCGCCCCGAGGGGGATCGGCACGAGCCTCGAGACACCGAAGCGCCTCCGCCTCCGGCACGCCGGAGAGCGGGGAGAGCAGCCAGCCCGCCAGGGCCGTCTCGTCGCCCGGGTCCGCGGCGGTGCGCATCAGGGCGATGACGTCGCCCACCTCGCCGCGGGCGAAATAGTCCGTGCTCCGGTCCGGGAGCACCGGGACGCCCTCCTCCGCAAAGATGTGCTCCAGGAGGTCGTGGTTGTTTCGGTTCCGCAGCAGCACGGCGAAGTCCCTCCACCGTACGGGCCTCAGCGCCCCCTGCGCCTTGTCCCACACCGTCTGCCCGGATCGGACGGCGCCGGCGATGTGGGCGGCGAGCGCTCGCGCCAGGCGTTCGCGGGCCGGGCGCTCGCCGCGCCCCCGGCGAACGGAGAGCAGGACCGAGAAGGGGGACAGGGTCCCCGCGTCGCGCTCCGGTGGAGCCTCGACCGGGGAGAGGGGGTCGAAGGCCAGCCCCTCCATCCCCTCCGCAGCGCCGAGCCCGGAGGCCCAGATATGGGCGAACAGGGCGTTGACGCGTTTCAGCAGGGCGGCCCGGGTCCGGAAGCTGACGTTCAGCTCGACCCGCACGTCGGCCTCCGCGATGGTGCGGGCGAAAAGCGCCGGGTCCGCGTGGCGGAAGCGGTAGATGGACTGCTTGGGATCCCCGACGGCGAAGAGCCCGGCCCCTTCGTGCTCGCGCAGGGTCTCCAGCATGGAGAACTGCAGGGGGTCCGTGTCCTGGAACTCGTCCACCAGGATGTGCCGGAACTCCCGGGAGACGCGTGCGTCCTCCACCGCTTCGCGGGCGTGGAGGATCATGTCGGAGAACGACAAGAGCCCCCGGCGCCGCTTCATCCCGTCCCAGAGCCCCCAGGCCGTGCCGCAGAACCGGAGGAGCGCGGCGCGCAGGCGCCGCTCCGGCTCCGCCAGCGGCTCGTCCGGTGCGAAGGCGGAGAGCCCGGTCCGGTCGCCGTCGCGGTCCTGCTCCTTCTGCCAGTCCCCGACCGTCATGCCCAGGATCTCCTTGACGGCCCCGAACAGGGGGCCGGAGGCGCCCTTGACGTTGTGCGCGACGTCGACGTAGAAGAGGCGCAGCGCCTCGTCGTCGGGCCCTTCCGGGGCCGCCATCCGCCGTGTCCAGCGGTCCGCACAGGCGGCGAGCAGGGCGGCGGCCCCCTCGCTCTTTCCCTCCTCGCGGGCCTTTTGCCCCCTCGCGGCGATCTCGTCCCCAAGGGCCCGGAACACCAGGCTCCAGACCTCCCAGGCCGCGGTCCAGTGCGGCCGCAGAAGCGCCGTCACGGCCGCCTGGGCAGCGCGCACCTGCGGGGCGTCGGGGCGTGGCGCATCGTCGGCCCAGTCCAGCATGAGCGTCCAGGTATGACCCAGGGAAGCGTGCAGTTCCGTC
Source organism: Fretibacterium sp. OH1220_COT-178 (assembly GCF_003860125.1). Taxonomy (NCBI): domain Bacteria; kingdom Thermotogati; phylum Synergistota; class Synergistia; order Synergistales; family Aminobacteriaceae; genus Fretibacterium; species Fretibacterium sp. OH1220_COT-178. Next base: position 8,514 of record NZ_RQYL01000023.1, read on the forward strand.
GCCTCCCGGGCCAGGGTGCGGAGCCCGTCGGCGCCCCAGCGGCCCAGTGCCGCGCCGAGCGTCGGGTCGGCGTCCAGGGCCTCGGCGGCCCGTCGAAGCCGATCGTCCCCGTAGATCTGGGCCAGGGCACGGAGCTCTGCGGCCTCCAGGGCGTCCTCGAGCTCGTTCCAGAACTCCTCCTCCTGGGGGCTGCTGACGAGAGAGGCGCGGGGGTCGACGTTCAGCGAGAGGCCGGACTCCCGGATCAGGCGGGCCGCAAAAGCGTGGATGGTCGAGATCCAGCCCTCCCCGAACCCGTCGAGCAGGGCCTGGACGCGCTCCGTCGAGACGGGGGCGCCGGGCGCCGAGAGGAGCTCACGGACGCGCCGCTCGATACGCTCGCGCATCTCGGCGGCCGCGGCCTCGGTGTAGGTCAGGGTCAGGATGTCGCGCGGCAGGCGGTCCGGGTCGGTAAGAAGCAGACGGGCGTAGCGGCTGGAGAGGACCCAGGTCTTGCCCGTACCGGCCCCGGCCCCGACCGTCACCCGGCCGCCCTCGGCCGTCACGGCCGCCCTCTGCCCGCCGGGCGTGCCCGGGGGCAGCAGAAGCCGGTCCCAGAAGTCCGTCGTCCTGCTCATGCGGTTGGTCCTCCCTCCTCGTTGCCGAGGGTATCTTACCGCATGGGGGCGCAGGAGACAAAGGGGAGGGGAAAGGGGGGAGAAAAACGGAAGGGGCGGACCCGAGGTCCGCCCCCAATTTTTGTTTGAAACCGATCCGCCGTTACGGCTGGATGGCGTCGTCCATCTCCTGCGCGATCGTCACCGCGGCGTCCGGGACGGGGGGCGCGTAGAACTCCGGCGCGCTCTCCACCTCGGGAATCGCCTCCGGCGCGTCCTCGCCCGGCAGGGGCAGATCGCCGCCGCCCAGGTCCAAAACGTCGTCCGCCGTCAGGCCGCCCAGCTCCGGAGCCCCTTCGTCCGCCGCGTCGGACCCCATGTCCGCGACGCCATTCAGGTCCAGCGCGTCCTCTGCGGGGGCGTTGCCCAGATCCGGCGCATCCTCGCCGGCCGTTTCCGCAGGGGCCACCTCGGCCGCGTCCACCGACGGCACATCGTCCAAGTCCGGCCCGGGCTCGGACACGGCGTCGGCCGCGTCCGCCAGCGGTGCGTCGTCCAGGTCCGGAAGGTTGTCCGCCGGTACACCGGCCTCCGTCCCCGTGTCGACCGGGTCGATGGGATCCGGGGCGGGAAGGTCCGCCGTTCCAGCAGGCTCCCCGACCGCGGCTGACGTATCCGCCGCTCCGTCCGCGAGGTCCGGAAGGGCCGTTCCCTCCGCCGGCTCGCTCGTCCCGGAGTCCGCCGTGTCCGGAAGGTCCGGGATGTCGGTGTTCGTCGCGTCGGCGCCCACCGGAAGCAGCGCCGCGGCCTCGTCGATCGCCGCCTCGGCCTCCGCATCGGTCCCCTCCGGAAGGTTGTTGGCCTCCCCGAGCAGCGAGGCGCCAAGGGCCGCTGCCGCCGGGTCCAGGGTTGGGTCGATCGGGTTCCCGTCCGCGTCGAGGATCGGCTCCATCCCCTCCGCACCCTCCGGGAGCGCGGAGAAGAAGGCCGAACGCCCCGTGATTCCCGACGGCGCAGTCCCCGGCTTGATGTCCACCTGGAAGCTGCTGCTGACAGCGGCGGACGTGTCGCCGTTGGAGGTCTCCACGGTCTTGGCCGTGACGTTCACCGTTCCGCTCATGGGGGCGTTCCTGGTGAAGGCCAGCTCGGGAACCTTATTGTAGGCGATGCCCGAGACCGTGTAGGTGTCGGTGTGCACATCGTAGGATGCGGAGCCGTTGTTGAAGGTGACCCCCGCTCCCAGGCCCTTCAGGGCCACGGTCACGGTCTCGGAGCCGTCCGTGTCCCTCACCGTCGCGTTCAGGTGGATGGGGATGCTCTCGCCCGCCTTGCCGAAGGTCTGGGTGGGGTTGATCGTCAGGCCGTCGGCCACCGCTTCGACCTTCACGTCGAACACGGCCTCGTTGGCCTTGACGGTGGTCTGCCCCTTCTCGCCGGAGTAGACCGTCAGCTTGACGGCCGCTGCGGTCTCGCTGATGTTCTGGGGCGCCTGGACGGCGATGTAGCCGGGCAGCTTGCCGTCCGGGGTCAGCGTGAGGGCCCAGGTGCCGCCGCCCACGTTCTTGGCCTCCTGAGCGGACCCCGCATCGGCCCCGACGAAGACCTTGTAGTCGTCCGGGACGTTGGTCAGCGTCGCCGAGACGACCTGCTCCGACCCGTCGGCATCCACCAGGCCCGTGCCGCCGACCTGGATCTGTATCCTCGTGTCCTCCTGACCGGCAGCGTTGCCCACCGTAAGGTCGTAGCCGCTGTTGACGGCGTTGACGTGCACGGTCTGCTCGACCGTACTTGCCACGGTATTCGCCGCGCCGGTCTCCTGCGAGACGACGTGGGCCGTGACCTTGAAGTCGCCCGAGGCGTGCGCCGCCGGCCTGTAGGTGAGCGACACGGTGCCGCTGCCCTGGTCGCCGCCGACGTTGACGCCCTCCACGACGTAGTACCGGCCGTTGTCCACGCCCGGGACGCCGTTCACGTTCGTCTGGGCGATCGCCGTCCCCTGGTACTCCAGCGTACCCCCGGTTCCGTGGGCGGGCTCCTGGATCTGGACGTACATCTTGCCGCCGACGATCGTCGCGCTGGCGCCGTCGGCCTCGTTGGTCAGATCGATGGTGATGGGCACGCCTCCCGCGGCCCCCTCGTCCACGACCGGGGCGTCGAGCGTCATCGTCGCTTCGTCCGTCACGGGGGTGACCCCCGCCGGCCTGATGTCCGTCACGTCGGCCGAAGCGTAGGTATCCGGCCTATTCGGATTGCTGGCCACGGTGTAGCCCCTGACGGACGCGTCGAACTGGATGTCGAGGCCGTCGCCGGCCTTGTTGTCGTTCCAGTGTTCGGGCAGCTTCAGCTTGATGCTGTCCAGCAGGTGATCCATTCCGTTTTGCGTGGCGGGCACGGTAGTGTCCCCCGGAGCGGATGCCGTCCAGACCGTTTCGCCGTCGATCGTGGTCTTGGTCATCCCCTCCACCTCGATCCGGGGGTCCAAGCCCTTGAGGGAGATGACGTAGCTCGCGGCGGGGTCGTTGCCGATGTTGGTGATTTCGACCTTCAGCAGCTCCTTCAGGGCGATCTCCAGGTCCTCCGTCGCCGTGGGGCTCAGTTTTTGGGCCGTCAGGGTCGGGGGCTCGTAGTTCACGTCCCCCTGGTTGAGGATGGCCGTCTCCAGCTTCCATTCCGCGTCGGACTCCGCGAGCTCGATGGCCTTTCCGTCCTTGCTGAAGGCCGTGGCCCGCATCGTGTAGCTTCGGAACGCGTTGTCGAAGCTGCCGCTGTTGTTGTCGAGCGTGAACTCCAAGGTCTTGGAGAAGGTTCCGCCCGTAAAGGCGCCCGTCCCCTCCGGGACCTCGACCACCCAGCGGTTGACCGGGAAGTCCCCGCTGAGGTCCCCCGCCTCCGGCGTGCCCTTCCCCACCAGGGTGCCGCCCTTGATGCTGACGCCGTAGGGCACGTTGTCCACGACGAAGTAGGCCAGCTGCTCGCTGCCGTCCGTGTCCGCCGTGTTCCCGGCATTCGGGTCCGGCTGCTGGTCCACCTTGATGTCGACCGAAAAGGTCGCCTGCCCCTTGTTGGGGCCCGCGTCGGCGACGTCGGTGATCTTGAGCCCCGCCGTGCCATTGAGCGTCATCGTCCCGACTCCCTGACTGATGGCGGTCACGTCCGAATCGGTCGCGTCCGTCACGGGGGCCAGCTTCAGGGTGTAGCTGCCGTCGAACTGCTGGGTCTCCATGCCCAGGGTCCCGTCCGCCGGGGCGTCGCCCACCGTATATTTGACGCCGAAGCTGAAGTCGCCGTCCTTATTCGCCGGGCCCTTGGCGAAGACGTTCTCCAGGTCGGCCTTCTGGATCTTGTACCAGCCGTCGGCGTCCGCCGCGAGAGCGGCCCCGGCCGCGCCCAGCGTCAGGGTGATGTTCTGGCTGTCGACGTCCGCAGCCTTGATCCAGACGGCCTCGAGCGTCTCGTCCGCGTCGTCGTTCTGGGGCTGGATGGTGAAGTCGAGCTTCGCCGGAGCGTCCTCCTTCCCGGAGGCCTCGAGGTTCATCTTCGCCTCCGGGGTCGCGGCCACCTCGATTTGGACGTTTTTCTCGGCGGCGTTGGGGTTGGCGTTGCCGTCGTTCTCCACGGTGACGGCCGTCGCCTTCAGGTTGATCGTCCCGCTGTAGTTTTTCTTCACTACCACGGACGCGCTCTCGTCGTCGAGGGCTTCCTTGGTGACCAGCCACCTGCGCCCCTCTCCCGAGCCGCCCAGGAATTTGGCGCCGGCCATGTCGAACTGCTCCGCGAGGCCGGAGATGACCAGGGACACGGTCTCCGACCCGTCCGCATCCTTCGGGGCGATCGTCTGGAAGGCGTTCTTGAGGGCGATCTTGCCGTCGTTGGCCTCGGCGGTCCCCTCCGTCGTCGCCAGAGGCGCGGTGACGAGCGTCGCGGGGTCGGCCACGCCCTTGACCTCGACAAGAAGGTCGAGCGTCGTGGCGACAGGGTTTGTGCTGGTAATTGTCTCGGTCTGGCCGGGGATGGGGTTGCCCGAACCGTCCAGCTTCGGGACCGTGACCGTGTCCACGCTCACCGCGCTGACCTGCAGGGTGAAATTCGTGTTGTCGTTGAGCGGCGGCTTGACCGAGAAATCCGCGTTCTTGTCGAAGCCGTCGATCTTGTACGAGCCGTCGGGCTGGGCCGTCAGGACGGCCCCCTTGTAGGTCAGCACGGCGCCCGCCGGGACGTTCCGGATCGTGATGTTGAAGGTCTCGTCCGGGTCCGGGCTGATGGGGTTGATCTTCCCCTTCAGGTCGATGTTCGAGTCCTCGAAGCCCTTCACCTGGGCGGACGCGAAGGTTACGTCGTCCGCCTTGGGAGCGACGATCAGGTTCTTCAGCCACGCCTCGCCGGACAGCTGAGTATTGGCCTGGCTGTTGTCCCCGGGGGCATCCGCGTCGAAGTCCTTCGTATAGGCCTGAACCTTGATCTGGAAGGCACCGGCCGCGTTCTTCGGCGCCTCGAACTTGACCGAGTCGAGCTTGTCCATCGGGATGTTCACGCCCGAGCCGCGGTAGGTCCCCGACCCGCCGTCCCACGTGAACTTGGCCCCGACCGCATCGACGAACTTGCCCGCCTTGGCGTCCCAGATCTGCGGGGTCAGCCGGGCGAAGGTCTGTTCGTCGGCGTCCTGGTTGGCCCAGCCCTGGCTGAAGACGAATCCGTCCTGGTTGATGGTGAAGGGCGTGTCCTCCAGGGCCCGGGTCGTGTAGATCTTGCCGCCGCCCATCGTCAGATCGGAGGTGCCGTCCCCGTCGAGGTCCTGCGTCACCCAGCTGTCTCCGACCTTCTTCAGGGCCTCCGCTCTGGGCGTGACCTTGATCGTGACGTCCACGGCCTGGGTGCCGGTGGCCGGGCCGAATCCGGGGGCCGTGTCCGTGGTCGTGACGGTGACCCGGACGACCTCGTCCTTGCTGGAGTGGTTCGGGGCCACTGCGGTGTAGTTTTTGTATTGGGCCATATCGACCGTATGCCCCGCATTGACGGTCTGGCCGTTGTGGTCCTTGAGCACCCAGCCCGCGGGGATCGCGTCGATCGTGATGCCGGTGATCGTCTCGCTGCCGTCGTTGTCCGTCAGGGCGATGTTCGCCAGGAACTTCGCGCCGCTCGTCTCTGCGGTGCGCCCCGCGTCCTCGACCATTTGGGCCGATGCGTTGGGGGCAACGTCGCCCGCAATGGGCGCCACCTTCAGGTTCAGCGTGACCTCGGCCACCTTGGACTCGGCCCGGTCCTCCGCCTCCGTGACGCCCGCCAAGCCGTGATGGGGATCCTGCGTGGTCCCCCCGGGGTTCAGGGTCGAGTCGCCGTCCCGGTCCTGCGCCACGAGCTTCAGCTTGATCCCGTCCAGGTTGCCGCTGACGTTTCCGGCCGCGCCGAGCTCGATGGCCGGAAGCGCCGTGCCGGTGCTGAGCGACGGGACGGGGATCTTGACCTGCTCCCCGGCTGCCGCAACGTAGTCCACACCGCCGATGCGGACCCGGACGCCGCCGCCCGCCGGAGCCTCGAGGACCAGCCAGCGGTCCTCGCTGCCGTCCAGATCGTCGAACTGGGCGGTCAGGCGATCAGTAACGTTGATCAGTCCGTCCTCGTTCTGCTGGCCCAGGTCCGGGTTGGTGACCGTCAGGGACACGTCGTCCGTCACGGCCTTGACCTCGACGTGGGCGGTCGTCGTACTGGTCGCGCCGGGCACGCCTGGAAGCACGTTTCCGGCGTCGTCCACCTCGTACTCGGTCACCGAGACCTTGATGTCGATGTCCTCGTGCCGGTGCGCGGGTGGGGTGATCGTCAGGGCCTCGTACTGGGCCTTGGTCATGGCCACGACCCCGGGCGTCGCGCCGGCGCCGGCGACGTGATCGTTCGGGTCGTCGGTGAGGACGATCTTGAGGACGCCGCCTGCCGGGACCAGTTCGTCCGCGCCGTTGAAGATCTTCGCGCCCGCGGGGATGGCGGAGAGCGTGATGACGCCCAGGCGCTCGGGGTTGTCGTGGTTGTCCGCGCCGCCCGTCAGGTCCGTCCTGTCCGTGATGGTCGGAGCCTTCAGCCCCAGCGCCACGGTATTGTCCTCCAGCACGTCCTTCGACGAGGCCGTGAGCCCCGGTGCGTCGGACACGGGGTTGACGGTGATGTCCAGCGTGCGCGTGTCGGTACCGACGCCGTGGATGTTTGCCGTGAACGTGACCTGCGGTACGGGGCCGCTGTAATTGGTCTTCGGCTCGAAGGTGTAGGCACCGTCGGACTGGATGGTCAGCGTGCCGATGACCTCGTTCGCCGCGTTGGTGACGTTGACGGGGGTCCCCACGGCATGCGTCCCCGCCATGCCGTCGATCGTGAAGTCCCGGACCGCCAGCGACTCGCCTTGGTCCGGGTCCTGAACGAATCCGGCGCCGTCGGTGAGGACGTTTCCGCTCGTTATGTTCGTGTCCTCGTTGGTATTTCTGACGATGTTGCCGCCCAGAGTACCGGTGTCGTTGATGCCCGTGATGACGATCTTGACCACCTGCGTGTCCGAGGCGTTGTGGGGGTCCGTGGCCTTCACGGTGTAGTCGAGCACCAGCGTCTGATCTTTGGGCAGGAACTTGAAGGCCTCGACCTCCGCCGGAAGGTCCGCGTCGCCCGAGTTGAAGCTCCACCGGATCACGTTAGGCACGCTGCTTTGGGTGCCGTCCAGGCCGCCGGCGACGGTGAACATCTTCAGGAGCTCCGCCTCGGTGAGCCCGGCGGGCAGCGGGCCCGTGTAGGTGCTCTCGCCCGTGTTGACCGATACGCCCGTCTTGGCCACCGCCACGACGTCGTGGGTGTCCACGTCCTCCAGCGAAAGGGTGCCGTCCGCGGTCAAAGGGGCGTTGGTCTCCGTCAGGTTTGCCCGGTCGCTGTCCCCGGCGTCGACCGTGATGTCCGGCACGTCGTTCGTCCCGTTGATGGTGATGGTCAGCGTAGTGTGCTTCATTGCTCCGCTTGGGTCGACGACCGTGTAGGTAAATTTTTCCGTCAGGGTCTCCCCGACGGCCAGGGCCTGGACCTCGGGCTTGCCGTTGTCCAGCGTGTAGGTGTAGTTGCCGTATCGGTCGATCTTTATGGTGCCGTGGTCCCCGGCGATGTTGCTTCCGATCGTGGCGGGGGCATCAAGGTCGGTGCCGGTGTCGCCCTTGGCCAGGCCGACGACGGTGAGGTCGTCCCCGACCGGCGTGCTGTCGTTCCGCAGCACGTTGTCGGCGGCGACCGGTTTGCTGTCCTCGGTGACGGTGTTGGCGTCGGGGGTGACGCCGAACTCGGTGTCGGCGCCGTTGATGGTGATGGTGACGGTGGTGGTGGCGGTGCCGCCCTTGCCGTCCGAGATCGTGTAGGTGAAGGTGTCGGTGAGGGTGTTGCCGCCGGCCAGGCTCTGCACGTCCGGATTGGTGTTGTCCAGCTTGTAGGTATAGGTTCCGTCGGGGTTGATGACGATGGTGCCGTAGTCGCCGGACACCCCGCCGCCGACGTTGCCGCTGGCCGAGGGCTGGTTCCCCGCGACGACGCCGACAACGCTGAGGGGATTGCCCTCCGGGTCGCTGTCGTTGGGGATCACGTTGCCGGCCACGACCGTGGTCGCGGCGCTACCGTCCTCGTAGCCGGGCTGGTCCGCGGCGTTCTTCGTCACCGTGTTGACGTCGGGCTGAGCCTCGGGCGCATCGTTGGTGCCGTTGATGGTGATGGTGACGGTGGTGGTGGCGGTGCCGCCCTTCCCGTCCGAGATCGTGTAGGTGAAGGTGTCGGTGAGGGTGTCGCCCTCACCCAGCTTCTGCACGTCCGGGTTGCTGTTGTCCGGCGTGTAGGTGTAGCTGCCGTCCGGGTTGATCTTAATGGTACCGTAGTCGCCCGGCACGTTCGTCCCCACGTTGCCGGTGGCCGTGCCCGTGTCGCCCTTGGCCACGCCGACGACCGTCAGCGGGTCGTTCTCCGGGTCGCTGTCGGCCCGATCCCCCGGGCTCTGGGGCACGATGACGTTGCCCGTCACCGCGGGCCCGTCCTCCGTCGCCGTGTTGGTGTCGGGGACCGCCGTGGGCGGGGTGTTCGCCGTGGCGCCGATGGTGATGGTGACGGTGGTGGTGGCGGTGCCGCCCTTCCCGTCCGAGATGGTGTAGGTGAAGGTGTCGGTCAGGGTGTTCGTGCCGGTCAGCCCCTGCACGGCCGGGTTGGTGTTGTCCAGCGCGTAGGTGTAAGTGCCGTCGGGGTTGACGACGATGGTGCCGTAGGTGCCCGGCACCCCTGTGCCGACGCCGACGTCGCCCGTGGGCGGCGTCCCCGGGGTGCCTGCGGCGACGCCGACGACCGTCAGCGGGTCGCCCTCCGGGTCGGTGTCGTTGGGGATCACGTTGCCGGCCACGACGGACGTGTTCGGGTTGCCGTCGTCGTGGCCCGACGCGTCGTCCGCGCCCCGCACCGCCAGGTTGACGTCGGGCCGCGCCACGGGCGCGTCGTTGGCGCCGTTGATGGTGATGGTGACGGTGGTGGTGTCGGTGCCGCCGTGTCCGTCCGAGATGGTGTAGGTGAAGGTGTCGGTGAGGGTTTCGCCGCCGCCCAGGCCCTGCACGTCCGGGTTGTTCGGGTCCGGTGTGTAGGTGTAGCTGCCGTCGGGATTGATGACGATGGTGCCGTACTCGCCCGGCACGTTCGACCCCACGTTGCCGGTGGCCGAGGGCTGGTTGCCCGGGACGACGCCCACCACCGTCAGGGTGTCGCCGTCCGGGTCGCTGTCGTTCGGGATGACGTTGCCCGTGGCCGCGGGCCCGTCCTCCGGCACCGTGTTGGTGTCGGGGTCCGCCGTGGGCGGGGTGTTCGCCGTGGCGCCGATGGTGATGGTGACGGTGGTGGTGGCGGTGCCGCCCTTCCCGTCCGAGACCGTGTAGGTGAAGGTGTCCGTCAGACGGTCCGTTCCGGTCAGGGCCTGCACGGCCGGGTTGGTGTTGTCCAGCGTGTAGGTGTAGGTTCCATCGGGGTTGATCTTGATGCTGCCGTAGGCGCCTCCCACACCGCCGCCCACGCCGCCGCTGGCCGAGGGCTGGGTGCCGGGGACGACGCCGACCACCGTCAGCGTATCGCCGTCCGGGTCGTTGTCGTTGGGGATCACGTTGCCCGCCACGATCGTCGTTGCGTTGCTGCCGTCGTCATGTCCCGGCGCGTCGGGCCCGCCGCGCACGACCGTGTTGACGTCGGGCTGCGCCGTGGGGGGCGTGTTGAGGCCGGGCGGAGGCGGGGGCGGGGTCGGCCCGCCGGGGCCTCCGGGGGTACCGGGGTCGGGCTGTGGCCCGGGCTGAGGACCGGGCTGCGGTTCGGGTCCCGGCTGGGGACCGGGGGCGGGCTGCGGTCCCGGCTGAGGGCCGGGTTGGGGCCCAGGCTGAGGTCCCGGTTGAGGGCCGGGCTGCGGCCCGGGCGCAGGCGGCAGCGGCTTCACCGGGGGGACGTCGGTGAACTGGTCGCGGGGATGGTTCGGCAGGTAGCTGTCCGGACGCCCGGCCTGGGGGTAGTCGATCTCCACCCCGTAGAGCGGGAACTTGACGCGGTCCAGGTCGAACTCGTACGCGATGCGCGGGTTCTCGGTGTGCCGGTCCGAGAACCGGAAGATTTCGTTGACGTCGCGGCCCAGGTTCCCCTGGTCGAAGAAACGCATGTCCTGCAGGTAGTCCACGCGGGGCGCGCGGAACGACCCGAAACCGCCCATGTTGTGGGACGGGGAGGACTCCACGTCCTCCTCGGGCGTCGGCAGCGCGGTGCTCGCCGATGCGCGCGGGGCCCCCGCATCTATGTCCTCCTCGGGCTGGGGAGCCAGGTTCTCCGGCTGGATGGAGAACGACCGGTACGGCGGGATCCCGAAGACGTCGCCCTCGGGCCCCTCGAAATAGACGCTTCCGCCCCGGGTGACCAGGACGTCGCCCTTGTGAAGGACGTCCCCCTCCCTGATGGGGACCAGCGAGCCGTTCGGCCGGCGGACGAACGCCTCGCCCTCCACCCTCAGTACTTTCACTGCCAAAATCGTCTGTGCCATAGAATGACCTCCTGAAATTTTTGAAAACGGGGCGGCAGCCCCATCGTTTCCCCTTGCGCTTATGGCTTGTGCGGCCTGCGCCCCCGGCTCGTTGCGGGGGTCCCCCGGCCTGTTCGGCTCGGCGGTGCATCCACGATCTATATCAAACAAGCCCCTCCAGGATATCGGTCCCGGAGAGGCGGTTCTTTATCGAACAAACCGTCCCTTACCTCTCCCTGAGGGCGCTGGATTTGGCGCGAAGAAGCGGCCGGAGCAGATAGCTCAGGATCGTCCTCCTGCCCGTCTTGATGTCCACCTGGGCGACCATGCCCGGGAGGATGGGAAGGTCCTTGCCGAAGTCGCTCTTGCCGATCCGCACGCGGCCCCGGTAGTAGGTGTTTCCCCTCTCGTCCGTGATGGTGTCCGGAGTGATCGAGTCGATCGTTCCGTCGATGCCCCCGTAGACGGCGTACTCGTAGGCCGTGAACTTCACCACCGCCTCCTGGCCGGGCCGGATGAACGCCCGGTCCTTGGGGGAGAGCTGGGCCTCGACGAACAGGGTCTGCTCGTCCGGGACGATCTCCGCGACCAATCCGCCGGGCATGATGACGGCCCCCGTCGAGTTGACGGACAGACGCTTCACCGTGCCCGCTATGGGGGACCGGACCTCGGAGTGGACGATGCGGTCCGAAAGGGCCCTGTTGCCCTCGGCCAGCCCCTCCATCTCGCCCAGCGTTTCGCTGAGCTGGTTCCTCCACTGCGCCTGAGAACGAAATTCCAGCTCCTTGAGCTGCCCCTCCCCCTCCTGGATGGAGGCCTTGATGCGGGAGATCTGGGCGCTTGCCTGGCTCCGGTCCGCCCGGGCCTGGGCCGCGGCCTTCTCGAGGCGCATGACCTCCAGCTTGGGGACGGCGCCGCTCGCGAGAAGGGGCCGCGTTATGTCCAGTTCCTGCGCCGCCAGGCTGTAGGAGTGGTTGGCGTGGGAGTACCGTGCGCTGGCGTCCGCCAGCTCCTGCTGGCGCTGGCGGTTCTGGTCCCGGATGACGCTCATCCGGGAGGCGATCTCCTGACGGCTCGTCTCGTAGAGCTTGCGCTCGCTCGCCACGATATCGGGGATCGCCTGGATCAGGTCCTCGGAGACCGCAAACGGGGTCCCCGAGCTCAGGGCCTCCAGCCGGGCGGCCCTGACCCGAAGGGTCAGCAGCTTGACCTGCTGCTGGCCGAGCATCGAACCGACCCGCACGGGGTCCAGGCGCAGCAGAACCGTGCCCTTCTCCACCCGCTCGGCCTCCTTCACCAGAATGGCCTCGACCACCCCGCCGTCCACGGACTGCACGGGCTGGGTCCCCGAAGGGGCCACGGCCTTCCCGGTGCCGCTCACGACCTCGTCGATGGGGGCCACCCCGGCCCAGACCAGGAGGGCGATCAGGGTCGCCGCTATGGCGTAGATCAGCCCGCGGCCCTTCGCGGGGTTCTGTTCCTCGAAGGCCCACGCGCTGTCGACCGTCCAGTTGTCGGGGGTCCCGGAGGAGCCGGGGGCGGAAAGACGGGCGGCGAGGTTCCCCGTGGCCTTCCTGCCGCAGCGCTCCATGCCCTCAACCAGATCTCCGATACGCTCGAATCCCTTCTTGTCCACGGGTTGGAACACGTCAGGCCCCCCTTTCGAGCTTGGGTCTGGACCTGTAAAGTGCGTTCAGGACCTCTCCCTTGGGTCCGTCGGCGACCACCCTTCCCTCGTCGAGGACGATGATCCGGTCCACCAGCTCCAGCAGGGCCGTGCGGTGGGTGACGAGGAGCAGGGTCCGATCGGCCACGAACGAGGCCAGGTGGGCCCGCACGTGGTCCTCGGTCGCGTTGTCCATCGAGGCCGTCGGCTCGTCCAGAAGCAGGATGGGCGCACGCTTCAGCAGTGCCCTGGCGACGGCGATCGTCTGGCGCTGGCCGGAGGAAAGGCATTCCCCGCGCTCCCCGACCTGCATGTCGAAGCCGCGCGGGTGCAGGTTGGCGAAGCGGTCGACCCCGGCGGCCTCCGCGGCCCTGAGGATCTCGTCGTCGCCGCGCGGGGGGTTGCCGAACATCAGGTTCTCCTTGAGGGTTCCGAAGAAGAGCGTCACATCCTGGGGCACGGACGCCACGTTGCGCCGGATCTCCGCGGGATCGATGGAGCGGATGTCCGCCCCGTCCAGGAGCACGGTGCCCTCCTGAGGCTGGTAGAGCCCCAGGATCAGCTTGCTGACGGTGCTCTTTCCCGATCCGACCCGGCCGACCAGCGCCACCCGCTCCCCCCGGGCGATCCTGAAGGAGACCCCGGAGAGTGCGGCCCGCTCCTGCCCCGGATAGGTGAAGGTCACCCCCCGAAGCTCCACGTCGCCCTCCAGATGGGGGCGGGTGAGAAAGGCGGACTCCGACGGGCGCTCCGTCTCCTTCCGCATGATGCCGTCCAGGGCGGCCAGGGAGCGGGAGGCCGAGTGATACTGCATCATCAGGCCCGCGGCCTTGCCGACGGGCGCGATGCAGCGGGACGAGAGCATGGAGACCGCGATGAGGGCGCCCATGCTCAGATTGTTGCTCACCACAAGATAGACTCCCACCACCATGGTGATCACGGATACCGACTGCTGCACCCACTGGATTCCGCTGATGACGGAACCGGAGAGCAGCCGGAGGCGGGTGTTGGTCAGCTCCAGGAACGAGACCGCGCGCTCCCAGCGCATCTGCACGTGCGATTCGGCCCCCTGGGACTTCACGGTCTCCATCCCCACCAGGCTCTCGATGAGCGTGGCGTTCTTCAGGGCGCTGGCGCGGTTCGTCGTCTCCGCGAGGTCGCGCATGGTCCCCTGGATCAGGGCCGCGTGGAGCAGGATCAGAAGCGAGCCGACCGCCAGAGGAATCGCGAGCGGCCAGGCGATGATCGCGATGACCACAAGGAAGAAGATCGAGAAGGGCAGGTCGACGTAGGCGAACAGGGTCGCCGAGGAGATGAAGTTGCGCACCGACTCGAAGCCCTGGATGACGTTGGCGAAGGACCCCACCGACGGGGGGCGGTCCGCCGCCCTCAGCGCCAGGATCTGCTCCATCAGCAGGGCCGAGAGCTTGGCGTTCGTCCTCGCCGCCGCGTTGTCGACCAGCCGGCTCCGCGTCGCGTTCAGCAGAAAATCCGCGGCGACCATGATGAGCACCCCGATGGCGGTGACCCACAGGGAGTTCATCGCCCGATTTGGGATGATCCGGTTGTAGACGTTCATCGTGAAAAGCGGCATCGCCAGGGCGAAGATGTTTCCGACCGCCGAGGCGGTGATGACGTCCCGATAGAGGGCGCGGTTCTCGGATATGGAGCTCCAGAACCAATTGGCGCTCCGGTCCCTCTTGTACGAGGGGGCGCGCTCGTCGAACCGGAACACCGGCTTGACGTAGAAGGCGTACCCGGAGTACCGCGCCTCCAGCTCCTCCAGCGAAAGCGCCGCCTCGCCCTCCCCCAGCTCGGGAAAGAGCACCCGGGCCGTTCCGGCCCTGGAGTCGAGGGAGAGCAGCACGCAGGCGCTGTTCTCGGAGAGGATCAGAATCATGGGCGCCAGCGCCGCGTTCAGCTTCCCCAGGGGGGCGCGGACGGCGCGGGCGACCATCCCGGCCCGAGCTGCGGCACGGTCCAGGCACGAGGGCACAAGCACATCGTTCTCCAGCGGGAGCCCCGCGAGCAGCCTGTCGGCCGAGACCGACAGGCCGTGCATCGAGGCCACCCGAAGCAGACAGAAGGCCAGAGGACCGCCCCTTTCCGCATCCCGATCGGACTCGAATCGGACGTCCTGTCCCTGCGGCGTCTCGGGGGAGGGCATCGCTATTTTTTAGGCGCCTTGTCGGGTTTTCCCCCGGCCTTTGCCTCGGCGACCTTGAGTCCCAGCTCCTCCGGGGTCGGTACGCCCTCGCGCACGATGTTGTAGGCCGAGATCAGCGCCCCCACCTCGTGAAGGTAGCTGGCCTTGGCCCCCTCGTAGCCGAAGAGCGCATTGACGTAGGCCCTCTTGGCCTGGAAGGCCTCGTTCTGGGCGTCCAGAAGGTCGAGCAGGCTGCGCCGGCCCACCGCGAACTGCTGCCGGTAGGCGGCCTCCATGGCCTCGGCGGACTTCTGGTGCTGCTCCAGATGTTCCAGCTGCTTGTAGATGGTGTCGATGTCGTTGTAGGCGACCAGAAGGGCCTGGGCGACCTCCCGCTCCGTCTCCTTCAGGATCTCCTCGGACTGCTTGTAGAGCTCCACGAAGCGGCGGATCGTGGCCTCGTCGGTGCCCCCGTTGTAGAGGTTGTAACGGATGACGAGCTCGATCATGGCCTTGTCCTTGCGGCCCTTGGTCCCGTCGGTGTCGTTCTCGAGGTTCAAGCCGCCGCGGAGGTCGATGCGGGGGCGGAGCTTGGCCTTCTGCTCCTCCAGGGCGAACAGGGTGGAGCGCACGCTCTGGGAGACGCTGTTCCAGCGCGGGCTCGTCTTCATCCCGAGATTCAGCGCGGTCTCCGGCGTCTCGGGCCGCTTGAGCTCCAGGGCCCCCCGCTCCAGATCCTCGCCCGGCATCTCCCCCACGGTGCGGAGGTACTGGGTGGACGCATCGTGAAGGTTGCCCTCCTCGGTGAGCAGGTTGACGCGGGCCAGGGCCAGGCGCCCCTTGACGACCTCCATGTTGGCGGAGCTCTCGAGTCCGGCGCGGGAACGGGCCTGAACCAGCTTCATGATCTCCTCGTGCCGCTCGAGATTCTGCTGGGCCAGCCGGATCATCTCCCGGTAGCGGTTGACGTCGTCATGGCTGCGGAAGGCCAGCAGGGCGATCTTCTCCATCGAGGCCCGAAGGTCGTAGTACTTGGCGTTCTTGGCGGCCCCGAATTTCTTCACCTGGCTCCGCGTCAGGCCGCCGTCGTAGAGCATCTGGCTGAGCGTGAGGTAGGCGCCCTGGCGGAAGTAGTCGTGGTCGTCCCGGCCGTCGTAGCCCGAGCCGCCGAGGCGTTCCCAGCCCGCGGAGGCGGAGAGGTCCACCCGGGGACGATAGCCGCCCCGTGCGGCCTCCTGCTCCTCGTCCGAGGCGCGGAAGGCGTGCCAGGCGGCCTGCACGTCGGGATGGGTAAGGACCGCCTGGTTGACGCTGTCCCTCATGCTCTTGGCCAGAGCGGGCGAAGCCAGAACCATGGATGCGAAAAGCATGGCGCAGGTACTCTTAAACGTAGCTTTCAAGGTGTTCCCTCCTGATGGTAGTCCCTGTCGGGGGTCCTGCCGTAGTGCGAGTACCTCTTCGTAACCCGGATACGGCCCGAAAACAAAAGGCATGCAGCAGCCTCGTAATCCGCATATGTCTTGCCTGGGCCTCCGCGACGGGCAAACAGCCATGGGCCCCGCAGGGGCCGGCCCGTTCGTCGGCCTTTCACGTGGAACCGCTCTGCAACTGAAAACCGGCTACGCCCCTCCTTTTCATTGGGAATTGTTTTGAAATCTTAGCGTGTTAGTATAGATTAAGTGGCCTGGACAAAAATCCGTAAATACCACGATAGGGGAGGCGAAGGCAACGCTTTTTCGCCTCCTCGGCCTTTGACCGGTTCCCTGGGCATTGGCGGCAAGGACCGAGTCCATGCTTCTTCTCTTCTTAATTATCAGTCTTTTTTCGTTTTGTCAATAGGTCCTGAGGCTTTTCTCGGCTGGGGCTCCGGTTGCGGTCCCCGAAACGTTCCCTTCGTGTCCGGCGGAGGAGCGTGCTATCATGGCAACAGGAAAATAGGGGGCTCCGGCGGCCCCGGAAGGGAGTATCGACTTGGTCATGGATGAGAGAGAGCGCGTTCTGGCAAAGCTCGACGAGCTGGGGGTCTCCTACGAACTGGACGTCCACGAGCCGGTTTACACCATAGACGCCATGGTGGCCCTGGGCCTCGACAAGAAGGGTGAGGTCGTCAAGAACCTTTTTTTGAGGGATGCGAAGGGAAAGCGGCATTTCCTGGTCGTGTTGCCCGGCGACAGGCAGGGGGACCTGAAGGCGATCCGGGCCCGGCTGGGGAGCACGGCGCTCAGTTTCGGCTCGGAGGAGCGCCTGATGCGGTGCCTGAAGCTGAGCAAGGGGGCCGTGTCGCCTTTGGGGGTCCTCAACGACGCGGATCGTGCCGTGGAGGTGGTGTTCGACCGGGCGCTGGCGGGCGCGCCGCGCCTGGGCGTCCATCCCAACGACAACACCGCCACGGTCTGGATCTCCTACGAGGGGCTCCGAAAGATCGTGGAGCACTGCGGCAATGCGATTCACGTCATCGATATGGAGTGAATCAGATTCTCTTCACTCGGATGTCGGGGAAAAAATCAAGACTTGATTTTTGGAGCCTCTTGGGTTCTTCCACACGGTCCACTTATCCACAATATCGCTTGAAATGGGGCGTTCATAGGGAATTTGGGAAATTTGTCCACGGTTTTATCCACTTATCCACAGGGAGATTTTTTTAAGGTCATTCGAGTGGGCAAAGTGGAGGAAAACAACGCACGCACTGTATAATGGTCGGCATCCGACGGCGGGTGCCCTTTTGCGTCCCGGCCCGTTCCGGGGCGTTTTTATTTCGGGTGGGGGATAGACAGTCCGGAACGAAACGAGGTTGCAGCGTGGTTAAAAAAATTCTGTATCGTACGACGCAGTTCCTTCTCGTGCTGACCGCGGCGGCGGCCGGGCTCGTCTGGCTGCCGACCGGCTCGTGGCTGGTCCTGCCCCTGGCCCGTCACCTCGGGGGATCGGGCGTGCCCTCCCTGAGGCTGGAGGACGTTCAGGGGTCCCTGTACGGGGGGTACTCCCTGACGGGCGTGGAGGTCGTCTCGGGGGACGCCGTGCTGCTTTCCCTGCACCGGCTTGCCGTGCGGCCCGATTGGCCGTCGGTCCTGAACGGAGTCCCCTGGCTGGAGTTCCTGGAGGCGGAGGGCCTGAGCGGCGACCTGCAAAGCCTTCAGTCCCTGGCCGAACGCTTCGGGGGGGGGGAGTCCTCGTCCGAACCCCTCCGGCTCCTGCCGATGCGCGTCTCGGTTCGGGATGCGACGGTCGCCTCCCCGCAGGGGCCCCTGCACCTGGCGTCGCTCGAGCTCTCTGAGCAGGGACACCTGGCTCTGCGCTCGACCCTGGCGGGACTGCCCCTCGACGTCGACGCGCTCGTCGGCTTCTCACCCCTCTCCGTGGTCTCGGGCGATCTGCGGCTCGGGGAGGGAAAGGGCTCGTTCAAGGGGCGGCTGGCGGCGCCCTTCGACTTTCGCGGGGATCTGGCGGCCCTGCCGCTGAAATCCGTTCTGCCCTTCGTCCCCGGCGCTCCCCTCCGGGGATCGGGCCGCGTCGACGGCCGTTTCACCCTCACGGGACCGGCGGAGGCGCCCGAGCTGAGGGGCGTGATTGCGTTGACGCGCGGCGTCGTGATGGACGTGCCCGTGGACCTGCGGGTGCCCTGGAGCTGGTCCGGGGGCGTCTTTGCCGTTCAGGACGCGAAGCTCCGGAGCCTGTCCGCCGAGATGGCGCTGGCCCTCTCCGCGGACCTGAGCGGGGAGGCGTGGCGCCTGTCCGCGCGGGGCTCCGCGAAGGACGTCTCCGTCGGGAACATCGGACGCATCCTTGCGCCGCAGGCTCGACTGGCTGGGGAGCGGGGGCGGCTGCGGTTCGACCTCACCGCCGATGCCGCGGGCACCGTGGCCGGCGAGCTCTCCGTCAGCCTGCCCGAGGTGGCTGCGGCGGGGAAACGGGTGGTCCGGAACCTGAATGCGGACATTCGCCTGGTCCCCGGGGAGGCGCCCCAGATCGTCTGCGACGGCGAGGTCTTCGGCGGGCGGGTTCTGGGCAAGGGGGAGGTCGTCCGTAAGGACGGAGCCCTGCGTCCGGAGATGGTCTTCACGGCTACCGATGTCGACACCGCCCTGATGGCCGCGGCCCTTCCCGCACTGTCGGCCGCCGCCCCCTCCGGAAAGCTGGCCCTGACCGTACGGGTCGACGGGGCGCTGGAGGCCTCGAGCACCCTGAGCTCCTCCAAATTGACGGTCGGAGGGGTGACGGTCCAGGACCTGAGGGCCTCGGCACGCTACATCGGGGGACAGGCGATCCTGGAGCGGCTGGACGGACGCATCGGAAAGGCCCCGCTGTTCCTCTCGGGGGCTGCGGACGTCCGGCGCTCGACGCTGGCCTTCGAGGGGAGCGTCCAGGGGCTCGACCCCAGATCCGTGCCGCAGATCGCGACTCGGATCAAGGGGACCTGCGACGTCAGGGCCTTTGTCGGCGGCACGTTTTCGGACCCGCGCGTGACGGTTCGCGTGAGCGGAAAGGACAACCGGGTGGCGGGGGTCCCCCTGCGCAACCTGGGGCTCTCGGTCACCTACTCCGACGATCGGATCACCCTGCCCGAGACCGTGCTGCCCCTGCCCGGCGGGACGCTGACCCTTCGGGGGACCGTAGCCCTGCCTGGGGGATCCGAGCCGCGCCTGGACCTGTCCGGGAAGCTGACGAGCCTGAGCCTCGCCCCCCTGGCCAAGGCCCTCGGGCTGCGACAGCCCCTGAAGGGCGAGGTGCGGGGCTCCTTCAAGGTCTCGGGGCCTCTCGGGACGGCAGCCGTGTCCGCCTCCCTCCACGGGTCCGGCATCCGGGCCGCCGGCGTCTCCATCCCGAAGTTCGAACTGGATGCACGGGGGACCGCCAGGGAGGTTCGGGTCGACCGGCTGTCGGCCACGGTCGGCGAGGGGACCGTCGAGGGGCGGGGGGTCGTCTCCCTTTCGGCCGGGAACCCCATGCACAGCAAGACCGACGTCAAGCTGGCCGTGAAGGGGCTGGAGGTCCGTCCGATCCTGAGTCCGTTCGTCCCCGACGTCCCCGTGGGCGGGATCCTCAACGGCTCCCTGACGCTTCAGGGGTCGCCCGCAAAGCCCTCGGTCACCCTGAGGGTCGATTCGCCGCTGACGATCCGGGAGACGATCGTCGACCGGATGGCCCTGTCCGTGCAGGGGAGGGGCAAGGACCGATTTGCGCTGCACGCCAGCGGCCAGCTGGGCGACTTTCGCCTTGCGGCCAAGGGGGACGTCCGGCGCGAGGGGAACGGCTGGCGCTATGCCATGACGACGGAGCCGCTGGATCTGGACCGGATGCTCTCGGCAAAATCCCCCTCGATGAGGGGCAAGCTCGCCGGCCAGGTGACGGTGAAGCTGACGGGGTCCACGCACTCGGGCAAGAAGGGGGACCTGCGCCCCGTGGCGATGCACCTGTCCATCCCCAAGCTGTCGGCTTCTGGCCTCACCGTGACGGACATCTTCCTGCCGCTCCAGGTCGCCGGGGGGAGGGCCCAGCTCACCGGGGGCAGGGCGATGCTCTACAAGGGGGCCGTCCGGGCCAACGCGGAGGTGTTTCTGGCGGATTCGAAATGGCAGGGGACCGTCAGCGTGCGGGGGCTGGACATGGGGGAGATGGCCCGGCCCTTCCTGCCCCAGGGGGAGCTCGTCGGCAGCGCGGACGCCAACGTGAGGCTGAAGGGGAACTTCGGGACCCTGATGATGGTGTTCGCCAACGGCGACTTCTCGACGGGCAAGGGGTACCTGCACAAGATGAAGGTCATCGACGCCGTGTCCCCCATCAAGCGCATCACCTTCGAGACGATCCGGGGGACGTTCTTCTGGGACGGATCCGACCTGCGTCTGAACCCCGGCACCCAGGCCACGGCCGGCCCGCGGGACCCGCTCTATCGCTATTTTTCGGTCAGCGGGCCTCTGGGGATCCCCGGCGAAGGGCTGAAGCTGATCTGCAAGGGGCGCTTCGACGTCCAGATGCTGGACAAGGTCCTGGGGGCGCTGAAGGGCGTGTTTCAGTACTTCACCGGCGGGCTCTCCGGCGGCGGCAGCGGCCTGATCAAGGGGGCCGTGGGCAAATTGCTGGGCATCGAGAAGCGGGACTTTCAGGATGTCTCCTTCGTGCTGGCGGGCAGCTGGTCGGCGCCTCAGCTGCTGAACCTCAGGATAGACAAGCCCATCCAGAACTATCTTCCCCTGGACAAGCTGAACAAGACCGAGGAACAGAAAGCGGAGGACAAGAAGTTCCGTCTGAACCTGAAGATACCGACCGGCCCCGGCGCAAAGGACAGGGAAAACCGGACCGAGGACCAGCTCAAGGAACAGATGCTGGACAACCTGTTCAACATCGGGGTGGATTAGTCCCACAAGAAATTGAGACTGTTGGTGCGTATGTTGACACGACGGAGGAAACCTCTATAATGAATATGCCCTGAAGGGGCACACAAGTAAGTTGTATTCCGGTGCGGGAGAGGGCTTCAAGCCCTCTCCCGCAAAAATTTGGGGACAGAGGTGGGGGGCGTGTCGCAGGAAATGGTGGGCATTTTTGTAGATTGGCAAAATCTTTATAACGACATCAGAACGGCTCTGAAAAAATGCGCTCCCCCTCCAATATTCAATCCCAACGATACTGTGCAATTGAGCTATCTTTTTCATTCCTTCCTTCTTCCTGAGGAAAAGTTGTTCCGCATCTATCTTTATACGGCATTGCCGATGGCTTCGGAGGAGGTGGAACGCTATGTGAACACCACTCCGCGCTTCAGCAGCCAGCGGGAGATGTTCAGGAAATATTGGGAGAGCCCTGCCGTGGATGGCCGGTCCCCCAAGGAGCGACAGGATCTTACGCATCGTGAAGCCGGAAAATTTCAGGAGCGTCTCATGCGTAGCAACTGTTACGCCTTGCGGTTGGGGCAACAGCGATGCCAGAATCTTGAGGCAAACGGACGTCCCAACCTCGTGCAAAAGCAGGTGGATATGCTGATTGGCATAGATATTTCGCACGCCTCGTTTTACAGACAGGTCGACAAGGTGATGATCTTCTCCAAGGATACGGATATCGCTCCAGCCCTGAAGGTTGCAAGGATACATGGCCTTCAAACGATCGTCGCGACGATAGATTCCGTCGATTATCCCGATATCCGCTTGCAAAAACACGCTGATTATCGGAGATCGCTCGACCTGTCGCAGATTGCGGCGGAGGGATCGGAACATGGATGGGACTCCACGAAAATCGACAGGAAAGGGAACGATTTTCGATAAGCCGACCTCCTGTCGGCCTGACTGCCGCTTTCCGCAGCTCGCCCTCAAATATTGGGAGGTGTGGACACCGTTCTCGAGGGCGGTGGTTTTCTCGCTACTCCCGATGACGCCTCCTCAATCTTCCTTCGTCATTTGACCCTGCCTTTTCTCCAACTCGGATTCAGAGCCCGTCCCGCAGCCTCGTGTAGAGCCTTTCCCGCGCGTCCCAGCCCAGGGCCGAGGCGGCGTGGTCCGCCATGTCCGCCAGGGCGCCGGGGGCCCCCATGCGTGCCCGGCCCGCCGAGCTCATCCTCTCGTAGAGCCCGGGGTCGGCGAGCACCCGCAGCGCGCATTCCGCCAGGGCCTCGGGCGTCGCCTCCACGAGGATCTCCGCGTCCCCCAGCAGCTTCTTCTGGACCCTTTTGCCCTTCTCGTCGATCGAGACCACGGGGATCCCGAGCCCCGCGCAGAGCTGGTTGGCCGTCCCCCCGAGTCCGATCAGCAGGTCCGCGCCCCGCGCCGCCGTCGAGACGGGCTCCGTCGTGAGGTCGAGGCGAAGCGTCCCCCGCCTCAGGGCACGGGGCTTCTCCTCCGGCCCCTCGGGCGTCCAGCCCGCGCAGGAGGCGATCAGCCGGCTCGCCGACAGGGTCGGGGCCAGGACCATGCGAAAGCGGCAGGGCCGGGCCCCGTTCAGGCGTCCGGCGGCGTCCAGCAGGAGCCGGACGTCCTCGTAGGCCCGAAGACGGCTGCCCGGGAGCAGCAGGACCAGCGGCACGTCGCCCGGCCCCGGGGGCCCGGGCGGGGGGGCGGGCGGCGCGTCGCCCAGGAGGTCCATGATGGGGCTGCCGGCGTAGACCGCATCGGCCCCGGAGCGTTGCAGCTGTTCGGCGCTCTCGGGGTCCCGCGTCCAGGTCCGGAGCACGAAGCGGCGGATCAGGGCGCGCTCCAGGCGCCAGTGCCCGCTCAGGTGGACGGTCTTGGCGGTCGCGACGAAGAGGGGCCGGACGCCGCAGCCCCAGAGCGTGTGGAGGAGCAGATAGACGTCCCCCACGCACAGCGGTGTGCGCACGGAGTCGCGCAGCGCCGCCCAGGCCCGGAGCTGATCGCGCACGTGGCGCAGCAGGCCGGCGCGCATGTCGCCCCACAGGTCGCGGAGCCGATATTTCACCACCCCCCCCGACGGCGTGACCGACGGGGCGGAACGGACCGGAAAGCCGGAGGCGCGATAGGCGTCGCCGCGCCCCACCAGGGGAAAGGCCAGAACCTCGGAGGCGGGAAAACGGGTGCGGAGCCGCTCCGCCAGGAGCACGCCGATCGCGTCCTCCCCGTAGCCGTTCGAGGCCACGACCAGGCGCGGCCTCAGCGCCTCGGTCAGGAGGGCGAAGAAACGCTCGGGCTCGTCCAGGACCGAAGCCACCCGGGGAACCCGGAGCGGCAGCGGGGGGCGCCAGGACGCGGGGAGGTTGTAGAGGTCCTTCTCGGTACAGGCCAGGAAGGAGGCCCCGGCCCCGGTCCCCTCGGCGAGAAGCGCCTCCAGGTCGTGCGGCCGGTAGCGGTGATGGTCCTTGAAGCGGTGCTCCCCGACGATCCGGAGCCCCTCGTCCCTCAGGGACCGGGCGAAGCTCTCCGGATTGCCGATCGCCGAGAAGGCCAGGACGGGGCTCCCGGGCGCGGGCGGATCGCAGGGGCGCAGAGCGCCGTCCCATTCGCCCCAGCCGTCGATCCGCAGGCGGGAGGTGAAGATGCGCTCCGCGGGGACGTGGCGCTCCACCGCCGTGCGGAGCGCGCTCAGGGCTTCGGGGCCGGCCTGGTCGACCTTCGTCAGGACGACGACGTGGGCCCGCGCCAGGGCGGAGGGGGGTTCCCGAAGGATGCCCGAGGGGATCAGGGTTCCGTTTCCGAAAGGGCAGGCCGCGTCGATGAGGACCACGTCGACGTCGCGGCCCAGCCGACGGTGCTGGAAGGCGTCGTCGGCGATCGTCAGCTCGACGCCGCGCCGGCGCAGCTCGCGGACTCCCTCGATGCGGCGCCGCGCGATGGCGACGGGCACGTCGGCCAGCCGCTCGGAGAGGAGCAGGGGCTCGTCGCCCGCCGCGGCCCGGTCCCCGTCCCCGCCCTCGACGACCAGGACCGACCCGGACCGGGAGCGGCCCCCGCCGTACCCGCGGCTGACGATTCCGACCCGGACGCCGCGGTCCCGCATGGTGCGGGCCAGCATCTCGACGAAGGGGGTCTTGTTCGTCCCTCCGTAGGTCAGGTTTCCCACGCTGATCAGGGGCAGGGGCGGCTCGTCCGAGCGTTTCAGCCCGTGGCGGTGGAGAAAGCCCCAGGAGCCGACGATCAGCCGGTTCAGCCAGGACGCGGGCGTCAGGAGCGCCCAGAGGGGCGAGAAGCGCTCTCCCCGGACGTGGGCCATGTAGTTTCGGACGATCGCTCCGCCCAGGCGCGTCATGTCCGCTCCCCGGCGGTGTCCTCGAACTGCAGGCGATGGAGCCGGGCGTAGAGCCCGCCCTCCCGGACCAGGGCGTCGTGCGTGCCCTCCTGGACGATCCGGCCGTCCTCCAGCACCAGGATGCGGTCGGCCGAGCGTACGGTGGAGAGCCGATGCGCGATGACGAAGGCGGTCCGGCCCGCCATAGCGCGGTTCATCGCCTCCTGGACCTGCCGTTCCACGGCCAGGTCCAGGGACGAGGTCGCCTCGTCCAGGATCAGGATGCGGGGGTCGCGGACGACGGCCCGCGCGATGGCGATGCGCTGCCTCTGCCCTCCGGACAGGGTGACGCCGCGCTCGCCGACCTCCGTGGCGTAGCCCTCGGGCAGGCCCTCGATGAAGCCGTCGATGTCGGCCACGTGCGCCGCCCTCCGGATCGCCGACATGAGTTCCGGGTCGGACAGGGGGTCGTGGCCCGGCGCCGGAAGCCCGTAGGCGATGTTGAAGGCGATGGAGCCCTTCATCAGGACGGACTCCTGCGGGACGATGCCGATCTGCCGGCGGAGCCGGGGCAGAAGCAGGGTGGCCGCATCGTGCCCGTCGATGAGGACGCGGCCCGACGTGGGGTCGTAGAAGCGCGGGATGAGGTCCACCAGGGTCGACTTGCCCGAGCCGGTGGGGCCGACGACGGCGATCCGCTCGCCCGGTCGGACGGAGAGGCTGATCCCCTTCAGGATCTCCCGCCCCTCGGTATAGGAGAACCGGACGTCCTCGAAGGTGACCTCGCCGCGGAGCCGTCCGGGGTCGGTCCGGGAGCGGTCCGTCGGCTCCGTGGGGGTGTCCAGCATGGCGAAGATGCGCTCCGCCGCGGCCAGGCCGGTCTGGAGCGCTCCCATGCGGCTCATGACGGTACGGATGGGCTGGACCATGAAGGCGATGTAGCCGATGAAGGCGATCAGCTCGCCGGGCGACAGGGCCCCGCCGATCACGCTCCGGCCCCCGAACCAGAAGACGACGGCGAGCGCGCAGATCAAAAAGATCTCGATCACGCCGGAGAGAAACGCCTGGATGCGCACCGCGCGGAGCAGCGCGTCGAAGTTCTCGACGTTGCCTCGCCGGAAGCGCTCCAGCTCCTGCTCCTCCGTCGCGAAGGCGCGCACGACGCGGATCGCCGAGAACGCCTCGGTGGCGATGGCGGTCAGGTCCGCCAGACGCTCCTGGACGCGGTGCCCGGCCCTGCGGAGCCGTCGGGCCGCAAAGGCCAGAAGCCAGGCCACAACGGGCAGCACGACGACGATCAGCAGGGTGAGACGCCAGTTGAGGTAGAGGATGAAGGAGAACATCCCGACGAAGGTCACGGCGTTGAAGACCAGGTCCACGAAGGTGTTGGTGACGAGGTTCTGAAGCGTCGCCACGTCGCCCGTGATGCGGCTCATCAGCTCGCCCACCCGGGCCGCGTGCAGCGTGCGCAGCGACATGCGCTGCATGTGGTCGTAGAGCACGATGCGGATGTCCATCACGACCCGCTGTCCGACGTCGTTCATCAGGTACTGCTGCCCGTAGAGCGTCATGGCCTTGAGGACGAAGATCAGGACGACCGAGACGCAGATCAGGTTCAGGGCGAACAGGTTCTTGGAGATCAGGACGTCGTCGACCACGCTCTTGAAGAGCCAGGGGGGCAGGATGTTCAGCCCCGAGGATGCGAGCATGAAGAACACCGCCCCCGCGAGACGATAACGGTAGGGCGCGGTATGGGCGGCCAGCCGACGCACGGCGCCGGGGCGGGAGGGGGTCGTCTTTTCCTGCGTCGGCATGAGATACCTCCTAAAAATGGGCTTGACCTCGGGGGCCTGCCGCCCTGCCGGGTCGGGGTCCGCCAGGCTCCCCTTCCGGGGAAGGGCGGATGCGTCCCGGGGCCGCTACGTTCTCTTGGGGGACTCCAGGGCGTCGCACAGCCGTGCGGCGGCCCCCGGCCCGCCCGACAGGGCCAGGAGCGCTCTCCGCGTCCGCACGCGCGCCTCCGGGTCCCTCAGCGCGGCGGCGATTCCAAGGGCGATCTCCCGCGGGGCGATGTCCCCGTAAAGCTCGTCCATTATGGGGCTCCCGGCCATGCGGTTCGGAAGGGAGATGGCGCCCTTGTAGCGTTTCAGGACGCGCTCCAGGGCCATGTTGCGGAGCCTTTTCCCGACGAGGGGCATCGAGGCGACGATCCCCCGCAGCCCGGCGACGGGAATGTGTTCCAGAAAGGCGCGCGGCGCGGCCACCAGCCCGGGCAGCCCGCAGTGCAGCATCTCCAGCGTGTTCGTCCCCGGCTGGGTCAGGGCGTAGTCGGCGGCCCGCATGGCGACCCCCGCCCCGGCCCGGACGGGCTCCAGACCCGCCTCGCGCCAGGGCGCAAGCTCGGGGTCCGGCATGAACGGCGGAAAGAGCGTCCGGACCCGCAGCCCGGGGAACTCCGGCCGCAGCTCCGCGACGATCGACTGGAGCCAGCTCAGGGCCGCGTTCCGAATGCCCGGACGGCTTCCCGGGAACAGGAGGAGCCGCGGCGAGTCGGGCTCCTCCGGCCAGTCCCAGCACGCGGCCGAGGGGTCGCGGGCGTCCAGCTCCAGGGCGTCCCGGACGAGGTCCCCGATGGCGGTCGCGCCGCGGATGGCCCGCGCCGTCGCCGGGAAGGCCGTGAAGGTCTCGGCCCGCTCCGCGCCCTTCTTGGGGCCGTAGGTGTAGCAGAGGAGGGGCGCCCCCGCGGCGCGCGCGAGCCGCGCCCCGAAGATCAGGTCGCCCCCGAGCTGCAAAACGCGGTCGGTCCGTTCGTTTCCGAGCTCGCGCCAGGTCCGGAGGGGACCGTGGGGGCCCTTCAGCACGTCGGGCGCAAGCCGCAGGGCGGCGGCACGCTCGTGTCCCGAGGCGAAGGGGCAGGACAGCAGCCGGAGGGAGACGGAGTGACCCCGGCGGCGAAG
Organism: Fretibacterium sp. OH1220_COT-178; assembly: GCF_003860125.1. Classification (NCBI taxonomy): domain Bacteria; kingdom Thermotogati; phylum Synergistota; class Synergistia; order Synergistales; family Aminobacteriaceae; genus Fretibacterium; species Fretibacterium sp. OH1220_COT-178. Next base: position 35,569 of record NZ_RQYL01000023.1, read on the forward strand.
CTCCGCCGACACGGGACGCGCCCAGCCCCAGAGCTCGCCGGGGCCGTTGGTCAGTATCGAAACCCTCACGGCCCGTCCCCTCCCCCCTCCAGGATGCACCGTGCCCAGAACGCGGCCGCATCCCCGGTCCCCATGGCCCTGCGGGCCGCCTCCATCCGCCGGTCCGCCTCGGCTCTCACGCCGGGGTCGTCCGTATAGCGGTAGAGCTCCCGGACGATCCGGTCGGGCCGCGCGTCGCCCCGCAGCAGCTCCGGGTAGATCGGGCCGTCGGTCAGGTAGTTCGGGATCGAGATGTAGGGAATCCGTACGAGCGCGCGCGCCAAGGCCCAGGACAGCGCGTTTCCGTTGTAGATCACCACCATGTACCGGCGCAGGAGCATCGCCTCCACCGATACCGTCCCGCTGACCCCGGCCACGGCCTCCGCGGCGTCCATGAGCTCCCTTCCCTCGCCCTCCCAGGTCTCGAAGCCCGAGAGCCGCTCCCTCAGCTCCGCGGCGAGCGGGGGCGACAGTCCCGGGGCGATGGAGAAGACGGGGAGCCGGCCGTCCGCCCGAAGGAGCCGCGCCGTCTCCACGAGGGTCTCCAGGTGGTAGCGGATGTCGTACCGGCGGCTCCCCGGCATGAGGGCCACGGCCCGGGCCCCCTCGATGCGGCGGCGGAGCCCGTCGGGGGCACGGGTGTCCCGGAGCTCCGCGAGCAGGGGGTGGACCTTCCAGCGCGAGTTCACGCCCCGCTCCGCCAGGTAGCGGTGCTCGAAGCCGAAGAGGGGCAGGCACAGGTCGAAGTCCCGGCGCAGGGCGCGGACGCGCCCGCTTCGCCAGGCCCAGACGGTCGGGGGGACCAGACAGACGGCCCTGCCCGTGTAGCCCGAGCGACGCAGCTTCGAGACGAGCCCCAGGTGGAAGTCGGGGCTGTCGATCACCACGACGGTCTCCGGCCTCCGCTCCAGAATGGCGCGGACCATGCCGCGCCTCAGCCGGAGGATGCGGGGGATCGCGGGGAGCACCTCCGTGATGCCCATGAGCTTGAGCTCCTCGTAGCTCCAGTGGGGCAGCCCCGGATCGGCCGCCCCGCGGGCGGCCTCGGCGCGCGGCCCCATCATGCCCCATATCCTTCCCCTCAGCGCCGGGTCGTGCGCCAGGAGCGCCCGGATGAGCCCGGCGGCGTAGAGGTCCCCGCTGATCTCCCCGCAGCTCACGAAGAGGGACACGCTTGGATCCCCCACACGGCTATGCCGCAGGCGTCCGCCTGGGCGAGCGTCCGCTCGGGCTCGAGGACCAGGGTCCGCCCCGCCTCGACGGCCAGGCAGGTCAGGCCGGCGCGCCTCATGGACTCGATGGTCCCGGGCCCGACGGTCGGAAGGTCGTAGCGCGCGTCCTGGTCGGTCCGCATCATCTTGACCAGGACGCCCCGGCCCGAGAGTGCCCCGCACCGCTCGATCATCGCGTCGGTCCCCTCCATCGCCTCGATCGCCACGACCGCGAGGTCCGCCACCACGATCGCCTGACCGAAGGAGCAGGGCAGGGTGACGCGCAGGATGTCGGCGCCGTACCGGACGTCCTGGCGCTCGGCCTCGGTCGGGGCCCGCGTCCCCAGCCGCCCCTCCGGCGCGAGGAACTCCGGGAGGATCTGCCAGTAGGGGAGCACGTCGATCCCCTCGCGTTCGAACGCCGCGACGATCGTCCCCAGGAGCGCGTGGTCGTCCCGGCGCCTCTCGGAGAGCACGGAGCGGGTCAGCGGGTCGAACAGCGCGGGCAGGAGATAGATCGTGCGCTTGGGAATGTTCCCGGCCATGATCAGGCTCTTTGCGCCGTGGCGCTTCGCCTCGCGGACGACGCGTCCCAGGGAGGGGAAGCGGAGGCGGACCACCGCCTCGGACAGGGGGCCGAAGGTCTCGGGGTCGTCCCTGAGGGTGATGACGACGACGGAGGAGCCCCGGTCGCGAAGGCGCCTCGCGATCTCCAGGGGCAGCCCGCCCTCCCCGGCGATCAGGGCGATTTTCTCGGGGGGAGCGGCCGTCATCAGTCCACCCGGCGCGCGAAGAACACCGCGACGGCCATGAATGCCAGGTTGGGCGTCCATGCGGCCACGGAGGGCCAGATCGCGCCGGCCTCGCCCAGGGCGCGGCACATGGACATCACGACGTAGTAGGCGAAGACGATGACGACGCTGATGCCGAAGCCCGTCCCCGAGCCCGATCGGCCCCGGCGCGACGCGCCGAACCCCGCTCCCAGCACGGCCATGATGACGCAGGCCCAGGGGACCGCCAGCTTCAGGTGAAACATCACCCACAGCCTCGAGAGGTCCGTCCCGATCATGCTGGCCTGACGGATGTAGGCCCACAGCTCGCGGGCGCTCATGTCGACCGGGCGCCGCGTGCTGCGCTGGATCTGGTCGGGCGAGAGGTTCAGGGCCAGCTTCTGCCGCTCGAAGCGGAAGAGCAGATTGATCTCGCCCTGCTTGTTGACGTCGTAGACCCGGCCGTCCTCGATCCACCACTGCCCGTCCCTCCAGATTCCCTCCTGCGCGATGGAGGTGCGCGCCAGACGGCCCCCCTCGAACTCGTGGACCATGACGCCCTTCATGATTCCCCGCCTGGCGTCCATCTGGTCGACGTAGAGGACCCGGCGGAGCTCCCCGCCGCTCTCGTCGCGCAGAAAGACCTTCTCCTGCAGTGCGGAGGCCTGGTTCTTCATCACCTCGTACTTGAGCAGACGGTCCGCGGCGATGGAGGTGATGGGCACCACCGTCTCGTTGAATGCCAGCGTGCCGACGGAGACGAGCAGCGCGGCGGCGACGATGGGGCGCAGCACGCGGGAAAAGGGGATGCCCAGGGACCGCAGGGCGATCAGCTCGCTGCCGGCGGCCAGGGTCGTCATCCCGAGGAGCGTGGCCAGCAGGGAGGACATGGGAAAGGTCATGGCGACGACCTCCGGCAGCCTGTAGAGGAAGAGGCGCACCACGACCCCCAGGGACACGCCCTGCTCGATGATCAGGCGCGCGGCCTGAAACAGCAGGTCGCCCGCCACGAAGATCAGGGTGAAGATCAGCACTCCGAATATGAAGGGGCCGCCGGTCGCCCTCAGGATGAGGCGGTCCAGAATGTGCAGGCCCGGCAGGGAGATCGTCTGAGCGTTCTTCATGAGCGTTCTTCAGGCGTTGAGCGTGTACTTGGATTGAAGGGCCTCGTCGAACCGGTCCAGCAGGCCCTTCGCGTCGGGAACGTCCATTTCGCCGTCGATGGAGGCCGCCCAGCGGAGGAGCGTGGCGGAGGAGAGCGCGGGGTGGACGGTTCCGAGCGTCGACATGAGGCCGTCCAGTTTGGCGATGACGGCCTCCGCCGCGTCGTCCGCCCCCTCGGGAAGGAGCAGGAAGATGTCGCGCGGCCCCGAGAGAAAGGCGATGTCCGAGGCGCGCAGGCTGCCGCTCACCGCGCGGCAGTAGGCTTTGAAGGCCGTTTCCGCCTGGGCCTCCCCCTGGGGGGTGCTCGGGAACGCGACGCGCACGAGGGCGGCGGAAAGGCGGTCCTTGTAGCGTCCGACGCGGTAAAGCTCCTCCTCCAGGCGCCGCATGGCGTAGTCGTAGGAGCAGAGGCCCGTCTCCGGATCGACGAAGGCGTCCGCCGGGGGCTGCGGAAGGTCGCCGAGCGTCCTCGGCTCGAGCTGGAAGTAGAACCGGTCGTCCTTCATGGGCTGCTGGAGGACGTTCCACGTCCTGTCCGCGAGCCTCACGGTGTCCTCTCCCGGGGAGAGGAAGCGCGTGATTCCGACGGTCGGGACGGCCTCTCGAGGCACGCCGGCGAGGTGGAGGAGGGCGTCGCTGATGGAGAGGATGTTCCCGTCCCGGTCGGTGATCGCGAAGGGAACCGGCAGGTCGGTGTCCCGCACGGTCTCCTCCGGTTCCTCGACGGGGGGCTCGGGGTCGCCGAGGTGCCGGTAGTAGAGGGCCAACAGGACGACCGCACCGCAGACGGCCATGGTGACGCCGAGCCACTGGAGCATCCGGGCCCCGAGGCTGAGGGCGAGGGGACAGAGCAGAATGCCCTGGGCCATCAGCTGGACCGGCACGAACCCCGTCCTGCGCCCCTGAAGGATGAACAGGGCGTACAGGACGGTCAGGACGACGAACAACAGGCCCGCGAGCCCCCAAAGGGAGGTGTCCACCGGCTCCGCCGCCGAGGGGGACCCGAGGGACCGGGCGGCGAGGACCGTCGGGATCGCCACGAAGGGGGGCAGAAAAACCCACTGCAGAAGGCTGCCGCTGGACGTCATGGGCTATCGGTACTCCAGGTTCTGGCCGGAGGGATAGGTGAGGGAGTACTCCACGAGGATCCTTCGGGTCTCGCCGGGCTTTAGGGACAGCTTCCACGTCAGGCGGTTCTCGGCGTCGCGCTCCGTCGGCTCGGGGTCCATTTTCTTGACCTCCAGCTTGATCCTCTCGTCCACGGGAATCGGAAGACGGTCGCGCACCGAGACCTCCCGCTCGGCATCCAGGCCGCTCGTGATCTCCAGCACGTAGCCTCCCTTGAAGATGCCCGAACCGCCCAGCCAGGAGCTGCCCGTGCTCTCGACGAGCGGGACCTTCTTTGCGGTGAGCCGCGGAACGGATCCGAAGGGAAGCTGGGTCTGCCCCAGCCCGTATTCCGGGATCCGGGTCCGCCCGGACGGGCGGCCGTCCACCATCAGCTCCGCCGCCCCGGGCATCAGGGGGGCCGGGATGGAGTCCATGCTGGCGACGATCCATGCCTCGGACCGCTGTTCGGGGATCAGGACCAGGACGGGCGTGCTGGCGAGCGAGAGCTCGCCGAGCGCGACGTCCGCAGGGGAGCCGTCCCCCTCGAGCGTCCCCCGGCCGCGAACGGTCACATTCGAAAGGGTCGACTCGATCTCCGGGAGGTCGGCGGCGTCCTCCATCTCCTTGGCCGCCATCATGGGCGCGTTGACCGCCCTCTGCGAGTCTTTGAGGACGAAGTTCCGGTGCCGGTCGTCCTCCTTCCGCTCCAGGGCCACACGGAGCGGGTTCAGGGCGGGGGGAGATACGGAGTCCGCGGGACGCCGGGAGTGGAAGAGCACGTCGCCGGAGTAGTCGAGACCCGTCCCCTGTGCGGCGGAGGCGATCATCCGGACGTCGATGGCGCCGGTCGTGCTGTTCAGGTCCATGACGTAGTGCAGGCCCCAGCGGGCGGCTCCCGTGTGCGCCTCGAAGAGCAGCGGCTCGCGCAGGGTCGTTCGCCCGGAGACCCGGACGAACCGGTCGGCGTCCGCGGGGCTCCGCTCCTCGAGTTCCCGCTCCAGGCGTTCCAGCTCCTCATGGGCGGTTCGCAAGGACTCGGCCAGCTCCGCCAGCTCGTTCTCGACCCGAAGCCGCAGGTTTTGGGCGTTCTCGATATAGGAGAGCAGGTCCTTGGCCTCGGCCTCCTTGGGGTGGATGGCGTTGAGCATGGTCCGGGTCTGCTCCAGGGACGTTTTTTGGGCGTTCAGGGCGTCGATGGACCGTCCCTGGGCATCGATCCGCTCCCTGAGGGAAACGAGGGAGGGCGGAACCCAGCCCTTGCGCGCCTGGCCGAGGACCTTGAGGTCCGTCACGCCCCTGGGGTTCAGAAGGCGGACGCTCTCCGGGATGAAGGCGCCCGGAAGCTCGAACTGAAATTCATCCTCTGTGGGAAGGTGTCTGAAGACGAACCTCGCACCCCTGGGGTAGACGTCGACGGACCGGACGGGCGGGGTGTCCGCCGCGGAGGGGAGGGCAAAAAAGACGAGGGCCCCCGAGAACAAAATCGTCTTGGCGAGCATGGACAACATGAATGAACCTCCTTGTCGCTTGTCGTCGTTTTCGTTGCGGCGAGCAAAACAAAAACCGACATGCCTCCGTCTCCGAAAGCACGCCCGGAACACAAAAAGCACGGGAGAGCGGGCGGTTGCTGTGCACTGCGCCCTCTGCATGCAAGCGTATTTTAACACGCCGACCCGGAAGTCCTTGCCTGTCGGGACGAAGTATGCTATAGTTCCGCGGTATGTTTCGTGCTAAGCAGAGGCTGCCCTCTCGCCCGATGCGGCGCCCCTTTGGGGCTGTTGCCGGGCTCGCGAAAGATAAAATGTGCGGTCGTCCTTCAAGGGCTTGTTTTTGCGGACGGCTTGAAGCGCAAGTTATCGGGGGCGGTCTTGGGGCCGCCCCCTTCGCCTGTTTCGGGGCCCCCGATTCGTGTCGCAAAGGGCGAAAGACGGTTTTCGAGCGGTGCGGAACCGCCGAAGGCATGTGGGGGCTCGGCCCCCGAATCAAAAGATGGAGGTGAGGCGTTATATTCCCCAGGACTGACGAGGATGCGCCGAGGGTCAACGAGGAGATCTCCGCGCCGCAGGTGTTGTTGGTGGACGAGAACGGGGTGAAGGTTGGCCAGATCGCTACGGCGGAGGCCCTTTCGATGGCGGAGGAGAGGCATCTGGACCTCGTCGAGGTCGCGCCCCTGGCCAAGCCGCCCGTCTGCCGGATCATGGATTACGGCAAGTACCGCTACCAGCTCCAGAAGAAGGAGAAGGACGCCCGCAAGAAGCAGAAGGTCCAGACCCTCAAGGAGATCAAGATGCGCCCCAAGATCGACGAGCACGACTTCAACTTCAAGGTCAAGGCGATCAAGGGCTTCCTCGAGGAAGGACATCGCGTGAAGGTCTCCGTCTTCTTCCGGGGCCGCGAAATGGCCTTCCTGTCCCGAGGCGAAGAGGTTCTGAACCGGGTGATGGCCGAATGCGGCGCCCTGGGCAAGAGCGAGGGCAGTCCGCGGATGGAGGGGCGCTACATGCGCATCATGGTCACCCCCGTGTCCCAGGCCGCGAAGCCGGCCGCGCCCAAGGAGGGGTCGGCCCCCAAGAAGGAGGCGGGCTCGCCCGCCCCGAAGCCGGCCGGGAAGGAAGATCCGGGGAAGGCCGCGCCGGAGGCGTAGCCGCGTTTTCGCTCGATTTTTTCGGGGTTCCGCGTCCCTTCGGGGCGGGATCACCATCGATATTTTTCGGGAAGTCGTTGCCTCCCGTTCACGAAAGAAGGAGAATTGTCCCATGCCCAAGTTGAAGTCGCACTCCGGTGCAAAGAAGAGGTTCAGCCGTACGGCATCCGGCAAGCTGTCCTACCGCAAGGTCGGCCGCTCTCACATCATGGTGCACAAGAGTCCCAAGCGGCTGCGCTCCCTGCGCAAGACGGGGTACGTCAGCGACACTCTGATGGACCAGATGAACAGGATGCTCCCCTACGCCTAGTGTGGCGGGGGCCGAGATTCGGGAGAGGATGAGTGAGAAATGCGCGTCAAGGGTGCATCGACAAGCAATAAAAAGAGAAAGAAACTGTTTTCCATCACCAAGGGCTATTGGGGCCAGCACAAGAACGTCTTCCGCCGGGCCAAGGAGGCCTACCTCGCGGCGCTCTCCCGCGCCTACGGGGACCGCAAGCGCAAGAAGCGCGACTACCGCCGCCTGTGGATCACCCGCATCAGCGCGGCCGTCCGCTCCGAGGGGATGAGCTACAGCGTGTTCATGAACGGGCTGAAGAAGGCCGGGATCGTCATGAACCGCAAGATGCTCTCCGAGCTGGCCATCCACGACATGGAGGCGTTCCGCAGCCTTTTGAACCAGGCCCGGGCGGCCCTGAACTAGCGCCCCGGGACCGTACGCCTCGGACCTGCCGCGATGGTCGGGACGTACAGCTCTGTTTGCGTGAAGAGAACGACCGTATGGGGGTTCCTGTCGCCGATCGCGGCAGGAGCCTCGTTTTTTCTTTGAAAGTTCGGGGGACTGCGGAGTCCCCGCGGCGGGCGCCGGTTGCCGGCGCCGGAGGACGGAGACGAGCCGCGCGGAAGAAAAGCGGAAAGACGGGAAGGGGGCAGACGGTTGAACGCGTTGATTGAGGAAATGGAGAAGGTTCGGGCCTCCTTTGGCGAGGCCTTGTCGTCGGTTGCCTCGACGGAGGCGCTGGACGAGCTGCGGGTGCGGAACCTGGGGAAGAAGGGCGGCCTTACGGTGCTGCTGAAGTCCCTGGGCAAGCTGAGCCCCGAGGAGCGCCCGGCGGCCGGAGAACGGCTGAACCTGCTTCGCGACGAGATGGAGCGGTCCATAGAGGCGAAGAAACGGGAACTGCGCGCGCGGGAGAACGAGGCGCGCGAGGCGGGCGAGCGCATCGATGTGACGCTGCCCGCTCGGGGCCGGACGGGCGGGGCCTTTCATCCGGTCTCTCAGACGATGCACGAGATCGTGGAGATCATGCAGGGGATGGGGTACTCCGTCGCCCTGGGGCCGGAGAAGGAGGAGGAGCTCTACAACTTCGAGAGCCTGAACATGCCCTCCTGGCATCCGGCCCGGGACATGCAGGACACCTTCTACTTTCCGGACGGGAGCCTGCTGCGCACGCACACCTCTCCCGTGCAGGTCCGGGCGATGCTGCAGTACGGCGCCCCCTTGAGGATCGTCTGCCCCGGCAAGGTCTATCGGCGGGACAACGACCCCACGCACTCCCCCATGTTCAACCAGATCGAGGGGCTGCTGATCGACAAGGACGTGTCCTTCCCGGTCCTCAAGGGTACCCTGCGCGAGCTGATGAACGCCTTCTTCGGCCGGAGCCTGAAGAACCGCTTCCGCGCCAGCTACTTCCCCTTCACGGAGCCCTCCATGGAGCTGGACATCGAGTGCGTGGAGTGCGGCGGGGCGAACGCGCGCTGCCGCGTCTGCAAGGGGACCGGCTGGCTCGAGGTCTGCGGGATGGGGATGGTGCACCCGTCGGTCGTCCGGGCCGGGGGCATCGATCCGGAGAGGTACAACGGCTTCGCCTTCGGCATGGGGCTCGACCGCATGGCGATGCTGAAGTACGGCATCAACGACCTGCGCCTGCTGTTCGACGGGAACGTCTCCTACTTTCTTTCGGGGAGGGACGCTTAAATGCTGGTATCCTGGAACCTCTTGAAGGAGTTCATCACCCTGTCGGCCTCGCCCGAGGAGGCCGCGGAGCGGCTGACGATGGCGGGCGCCGAGGTGGAGCGTATCGAACACACGGCCCGGGCCCTCGAGGGGGTCGTTGCGGCCCGCATCCTCTCGCTCTCGCCCCACCCGGAGCGGGAGACGCTGCTCGTCGCGAAGCTGGACACGGGCCGCGGCGAGGCGGTCTGCGTGACCAACGCCGACAACATGAAGGCCGGCGACCGGGTCCTCTACGCGCCGCCCGGCTCCACCCTGCCCGACGGGACCCGGCTGGCCGTCCGGGATTTCCACGGGTTCGCGAGCGCGGGCATGATGCTCTCCGCCCTCGAGCTGGGGCTTCCCGAGGTCGGCACGGCCGACGGCATCCTGATCCTCCCCGCCGACGCCCCCGTGGGGACGGAGGCCCGGACGCTCTACGGCATCTCGGACACGGTCCTGGACCTCTCCATTACCCCGAACCGGGGCGACCTCCTCAGCATCCTGGGCGTCGCCCGGGAGCTCCGGGGCCTCTTCCCGGACTCCGAGCTGCATGCGCCCCGGTGGCCGGAGGCTCCTGGGAGCGCCGCGGACTGGCCGGAGACGTTCGGAACGATCTCGCTTCCCGACCCCGGCTGCCTTTGCTACCACCTCGGCCTGGCGACGGACGTCGCGATGGGCCCGTCGCCCCTGGCGGTCCGGGTGGCCCTGGCCCACATGGGCATGAGGCCCTTGTCGAACGTCGTGGACGCGACCAACTACGTGATGCTGATGCTGGGTCAGCCCCTGCACGCGTTCGACCTGAACACCCTGCCCGCGCGGGAGATCACCGTGAGGGCGGCGAAGGACGGCGAGCGCATGACGACCCTGGACGGGCGGGAGCGCATCCTCTCGGACCGGGACATGCTGATCACGAGCGGCGGCGAGCCCATCGCCCTCGCGGGGGTCATGGGCGGGGACCGGACGGAGATCCGCGACGGCACCCGGACCGTGGTTCTGGAGAGCGCCGCATTCTCCCCGCTGCGCGTGGGACACACGGCCCGGCGTCTGGGCATCGCGTCGGAGGCCGCTTTCCGGTTCGCCCGCACCGTGGACCCCACCCTCAGCGCGCGCGCCCTGGCGCTCGCCCTCGAACTGATCCGCGACTGGAGCGGCGCCGGGGTCGGTTACGGCGTGCTCTCCGCATCCAACGCGCTCCCGGTCCCCGAGCCCGTGACCCTGACGCGCCGCAAGCTCGGGACGTACCTCGCCTGGGACGACATGGACGCCTCGGAAAAAATCCTGGAGGGCTTCGGGATCCGTCGCGAGGGGGGCACGGGGGACGCGCGCACCTTCCTGCCGCCGACGTGGCGGCCGGACATCGCCATCGAGGAGGATCTGATCGAGGAGATCGGTCGTTTTCGCGGCTACGACGATGCCCCCTCCCGCCTGCCGGGCGAACAGCCTCGGGGCGGGGACCAGGGGCTTCCGACCCGCCTGGCCGCGTTCGTGCGGCAGGCCCTGGTGGCTCGGGGTTACGTGGAGGCGGTCACCTACAGCTTCCTCCCGGAGGACTTCCCCAGGCGTCTGCTCCTGCCCGAGGACGATCCCCGCTCCGCACCCCTGACCCTGGCCAACCCCATCAGCCAGGAGCAGATCGCCATGCGCACCACGATGGTCCCCGGCCTTCTGGGCGGCCTGAAGGCGAGCGCCGCCTCGGGGTGGCGCGGGGCCGTCCGGCTCTTCGAGCAGGGGCGCATCTTCCTGCGGACCGGGTCCGGGCACGTGGAGCACGACGTCGTCGCGGGGCTCGTCTTCGACGGGACGGACCCCAGGACCCCATGGAAGGGCCAGGGGGAGGACTTCTACAGCGTCAAGGGGGACGTCGCCGCCCTGCTGGAGGGGCGCGGGCTCGTCCCGCAGTTCGTCGCCGGGCATCAGCCCTTCGGGCACGCGGGCCAGACCGCGGAGGTCCGGGCCCTCGCCCCGGATGGGAGCCCCCGGACGGTGGGGTGGCTTGCGCGGCTCAAGCCGGTTCTGGAGCAGGACCTGGGCCTTGGGGGCGGGGCGGTGTTCCTCTTCGAGCTGCGCCTCGCGGCCCTGGAGGAGCGCTTCCGTCCCGAGCTGCGCCCGGCGAGCGCATTCCCGGCCTCGCTGCGCGACGTCTCGATGCTCGTTCCGTCGGATCGGACCCAGGACGAGGTGGCGTCCGACATCCGGACGGCGGCGCACGACGCTGCGGGATGGGACATCCTGAGGGAGCTGCGCCTCTTCGACGTCTACGAGGGCAAGGGCATTCCCGAGGGGTTCCGCAGCCTGGCGTTCTCCCTGACCTACCGGGCGCCGGACCGGACCCTCAACGACGAGGAGGTCGAGCGGGTCCACGGCGCGGTGCGAGACACGCTGGTCCAAAAAGGGTACAATATGCGGTAGAGATGGAGGCGGCTCGGCGGGGGATCCCCGTCGGGTGGAAGGAGGGATGGGCTTGGCGGAGCTGACGGGCATCGAGAGCCTGATCGATCGGCTCGGAGAGAAGATCGATGTGTTGATTCAGGAGCGGGACGATCTGAGGAGGGAGATCGATCGCCTCAGCGCGTACGCCGCCCAGCGGGACGAGGAATGCGTGAGGGCCAGGCAGGAGATGCACCGGGCCCTCGAGGCCGCGAGCGAGGAGGCGCTGCGCGCGGAGCGCGGCGGGGCGGAGATCGAGGCGAAGCTGCGGAGCCTGAACGACCGCCTGATCGACCTCGTGAGGGAAAGACGGCGGGGTTGAGCCGGTGAATGCTCCCAGAGAGGTCTTCGTCACGGTCGGAAAGAAGAGCTACAGCATCAGGACGCCCCTGAACGACGCCACCCTGGACCGGCTCAAGGCGCTGATTGCGTCGGCCAACGGCTCCATGGTCAAGGGGCTCGATCAGGAGGAGCTTCTGATGCTCACGTGCCTGCAGCTCGCCTACTCCCTGGACAAGGCCGCCGAGGCCGTCGAGGGGCTGCTGAGGGGGCTGGAGCGGGCGGCGGACTGACTTTTTTGATCCGCAACGAAAGGGGAGCGGGGGGATCACCCCGTTCCCCTTTGCGTATGGCCGGGGACTACGGTTTCAGCGACACGCCGTTCAGCAGCTCGTAGTACCTGCCGAGGGCCCCGTGGTCCAGAGCGCCGCAGCCCCGGGCCATGAGGTTCTGCATCATCTCCATCACCTGGGCCGCCAGGGGCATGGCGACGTGCAGGTCCCGGCCGGTCTGGAGCACGTTGTTCAGATCCTTGGCGTGCAGCTCGACGCGGAACCCCGGCTCGTAGCGCTCCTCCAGCATGCGGGGCGCCTTGTCCTCCAGGCACTGGCTGCCGGCCAGACCGCCCCGGATGGCCCGGAAAACGCGCTCCGGGTCGGCCCCCGCCCGCCTGGCGAACGCCAGCCCCTCCGCTACCGCGGCGATGTTCGCCGCCACGATCGTCTGGTTCACGAGCTTCGTCACCTGGCCGGCGCCGCACACCCCGACGTGGAGGCTCCTGCCCATCAGGTCCAGGACGTCCCGTACCCGTTCGTATACGGCCTCGCGGCCGCCGACCATGATGGCCAGGGTCCCCTTCTCCGCCTTCTCCTGTCCGCCGCTCACGGGGGCGTCCAGCATGTCCGCCCCGCGCTCCTCGACGAGGGCGCAGAGCTCCCGGGAGACGGTCGGAGCGATGGAGCTCATGTCCACGACCACCTTGCCGGGGGAGAGCCCCTCCAGGACCCCGTCGGGCCCGCAGAGGACCGATCGGACGTCCGGGGAGTCCGGCAGCATCGTGACGACGACGCCGCAGCGCTCCGCGACCTCGCGGGGGGATCCGGCCGCATGGGCCCCGGCGGAGACGAGCGCCTCGACCGCGGGGCGGGACCGATTGAAGACCGTCAGTGCACGGCCGCCCTTCAACAGATTTTCCGCCATGGGTTTGCCCATGACGCCCAGCCCGATGAATCCGATCCTCATGTCGCCCTCCCCGTTTCTATGGTTTTGCGGTTCCGGTCTCGATCGGGTTTTCGGGGTTCCGGGACCAGTCGGTCATGCTGCCGGTGTAGTTCTTCACGCGGCTGGGGTCGAAGCCGAACGAGCCCACGAGGCGGTCGATGAAGCGGGCGCTCTGCCTCCCCGTGTTGCAGTAGACGATGATCTCCGCGTCCCGCGTCAGGCCCGCCCTCGCCAGGGCCTCGGATGCGTCGGGCCTGTCGAGGTCCGCCAGAGGGAAGTTGATCGCGCCCGGAATGTGCCCGCCGGGTATGCCTGCCCTTGGCGACAGGCCGCCGTAGACCTCGGGCGACCGCACGTCCGCCAGGACCACCCCGGTCCGACCGGCGTGCGCCTTGACGTAGTCCTGGTCCACCGCCTCGACGCCCGCGGCGGACGCCCCCGGAACCCCCAGCAGGATGCCGGCCGCCAGCGTCCCAAGGCAGGCGAATAGCGTTTTCATTGTCTCCATCGACTCCTCTCGGTTGATTCTGAAAAGTTGTGGCGCTCCTCATCCGCAGGGGATGATGTTAAATATATCATCCGGGGCGGTCTGGAGCCAAATGGCCGAGGACACCTGCCAGGACTCCTTGCTTCGCGTTCCATCACGTTATCCGGTTCTGCAATGAAATGGCTGGTTATTTTCCAGAGGTTATTTCACCAAATAACCGCCGTCGACGGGAATAATTGCACCGCCGAGGTAATCGCTTGCTGCCGAGGCCAAGAAGATTGTGGCTCCCTTCATGTCCTTCTCTGTGCCCCAACGATGGGCAGGAATACGCGCTAAAATCTGCATATTCCTCGTCTCATCAGCCATAAGAATGGAATTCATCTCCGTAGCCATATAGCCAGGGGCTATGGCATTGACGTTAATGCCGCGGCCGATCCAATCGTTGGACAATGCCTTGGTGAGTTGCGCCACCCCCCCTTTGGATGCCGCATAAGCCGGGATGGTCTGACCTCCGAAGAAACTGATCATGGAGGCTATGTTGATGATCTTCCCATACCCCTTAGGCAACATGATTCGTCCGGCGAGCTGACATTGGATAAAAACTGCGTTCAGATTGACGCTCATGACGGCATCCCATTCCTCGATCGGGAACTCCTCGGCAGAATGACGGCTCTGAACCCCCGCGGCGGTGATCAGGATATCCAAATCGTCTCCCAGTTCTTTCAGCGCTGCCTCAAAGGAGCTGAATATCTCCTCGCGTATGCTCAGATCGGCCTTGACTGCGGAGCACCTCCAGCCCTTCTTCAGAAAAATATCTCGTGTCCGAAAGACTCCGTCCGAGGAGCCGATAAGGACGACTGTGCAGCCGGCCTCCAGTAATGCCTCGGCCATACCCTTGCCGAGACCGCGTGTCCCTCCGGTAACGATGGCCTTTTTCCCCGTAATATCAAAAAGTGGATGTATCATCTTTGTCCCCCTTCTGCATTTTGAGGTCATCCCGAGGACAGGCGAACCTCCCCTGGTTTGGTGCAAAGTTTCGGTTTTCCGATAAGAAAATGGGTTCCTCGTTATTCTGTGTGGGTAAGGAACTATTCAGTCAAATTCAAATGTCCTGCGACGAGGTAAATCATATCGATGAAGGTCTGTTTGTTTCGAT
>NZ_RQYL01000024.1 GCF_003860125.1 Fretibacterium sp. OH1220_COT-178
TTACCCCCTGCTGCCATTTCTCAATTAATCCCTTGACTTTTTCTAGCAGGTCTTCTTTGAAGGATTCTCTGTTCCATCATAACATGGGACTGTACATCTAGTGTGGTTTTGTTGCAGCATTTTTCAGGTTCCACGGGCTTATCTGGATTCCGAAGGGAGATGACTCCTTGTTCGGGGTCGGGTAGGGTCATGAGGACTCTCCGTTTTCGCTTTCCGAATCGAACAAAAAAGCCGACGGGAGAGAAATCCCGTCGGCCCTGCTCTTGTCCTGTCACGCTTTGAACGTTGCTCAGCGGTTGTTGGTGTACTTCGCGATGCTGGTGGCGTTGAGCTCCCAATAGGCCTTCTCGGCCTTGCCCATGCACTCGATGGTGTAGTCGGTCAGGAACTGGGTGGCCTTCTCCGGGCTCTCCTTGTAGAGCTCGGCCGCCTTCTTCTCCACCTCGGGCTGTTTTTTGAAGAACTCGTCCTCGATCGGGTTGCGGACGGCCTCCAGGTCCTTGATGGCCTCCTGATAGCGCCAGTTCACGACGTCGTCCTGAAGCATGAACGCCCACTGCGCGGAGTCGAAGCTGAACTTGTCCCGGTCGAAATTGCTCTTCCAGCTCTCCTTCGTGTCCCGGGTTCCGGTGTAGACGGGCACGTAAAGCGTATGGGCCGGGTTGTCGTAGCCGAACCACAGGACGCCGCCCACGGGCTCAGGCAGGTCCTTGCGCATCTGCGAGACCCAGCTGTAGGCGCAGCCGTTGACCGCGACGCTGCGGGAATAGGGGATTTTCAAGAGCTTCCGCTGCAGACGGGTCGGGAAGGGGGTCGTCAGAGGGCTCTTGACGGCCTTGCCCTCCTCGTCCGCGACGATCCAGGCGGGGTGTGAGGACATGTCGAAGACGCTGTCGCAGTGGTAGCCGCGGATGAAGCTCATGACGTCGCGCACCGAGATCTTCTTCTCCGGCTTGATGGAGAAGGGATAGGCGTTCACGGGGGCGTAGGGGTCCCATTCCCGGCTGGGGGCCAGGGCCTTGTGGATGGAATAGAGGCGGTTTCGGATCCACATGGAGCTCAGGGCCCAGTCGTCGTTCCCGGTGGCGGGGGAGTAGGCGGCCTGGAAGTCGAACGGCTCGCCGCTCTTGGGGTCGTAAAGGCCGTTGTCGATGGCGTGTTGCATGTAGTTGTCGGAGACCATGAAGTTCTTGGTGTCCTTGGGGTCGATAAAGCGGATGCGGGCGATGTTGGGCACCACCACCACCTCGTCGTCCGGCACGCGCTGCGCCGCCCAGAGGGAGCCGGGTTTGCCGCTCTCGGGGGTCCAGGTGAACCCCGTGCTGAAGACGTGGAAGATCCAGGCCTCGTCGGGATCGGTGATGGTCAGGCACTCGCCCTCCGTCCCGCAGGAGGGGAGAAAACCGTACTTCTGGGACAGTTCCCCGATGACGGCGATGGCCTCCCGGGCGGTCTTGGCACGCTGCAGGGCGAAGACCTCCAGCTGTTCGATGGTCATGATCGCCTTGCCCCCGTTGGGCACGGTCTTGAGGATTTCCTTTTGGCCGATCGTCGTCTCGCCGATGGCGACGCGGTGTTCGTTCATCGCCGGGTAGCCGACGTGGAAATAGCCGTAGGTCTGCTCCACCTGCGGGATCTCGCCGATCTTGACCCAGCCGCCCCGCTCCTCCAGGACGATGTTGCGGAAGACGTCGGCCTTGGCGCCGGCGGGGAACTTCTGACCGGGGATGAAACGGATCTGGGCGTCGTAATAGGCTCCGTCCGCCGTGTGGCAGGTCATCACGGACCCGTCGGTGGAGGCGTCCTTGCCGACGACGACGTCCGTACAGGCCAGCGAGGGCAGGCAGAGGGCCAGAAGGCAAAAGGAACCGAGAAGGATGCGACCGAAAACGTTGCGCCTGGAGCGGATCATATCGATACGATCTCCTTTCTGAAGCGATTGCTTCAAGACTTACCCCAAAACCCTTCACGCACGACTCCAGAGATGTACGGCCCCGGGCTCCACCTCCTTCGCAGCGCTCCGTTCGGGAAAAGGAGCGACGACCTTCCTCTCTTCAACTTGTTCTCTTCAAGGGCAAAGCCCAAAACAGCTCTCCCTTGGAGACCTTCCTTCGTTAGTGTAGCACAACACAGGAAATATACACTTCTAATGTTGCATTATGAACAAACGTATTTTTTCATGTTCTATAAAACTGTCGAGAAGGTTCGATTTGTGGCTTGATTTCGTGCAGAGGGGGCGTTCTTTCATCCAAACGATTCCCCCCGCAAAATAAGACGAAGCTCGAGGAGGACGTTCCCTCCTCGAGCTCCGTCGTTCTGTGTGACGCCAAAGCCTGCCTGCCGAGAGTCCGCGGAGCGCTCCCTGCCGAGCCCGAAGATGAAGTGCGGCGGGGTCCGTCAGTCCAGGCTGCGCAGGTTGAGCACCTCGACCGGCCAGTCCGTATCGGCCTCGCCGGTCGAGCCCTTGTAAAGCTCGGCCTGTTCCACGATCTGAGAGCGCAGCGTGAAGGCCAGAGTCATGTCCCCGTCCGCGAACTCGTAGGAGAGGATGCTGACCTCCGGCTCTCCGCTTGGGGTCTCGCGGACCGTCGGGGTGCCGACCTTGGTCCTCAGCTCGTCCTTGCTCATGCCGATGGCCTCGAAGCCCAAAAACGTCTTGCAGGCCTCGGCGGAGTTGGTCTTGAAATAGACGTCCTCGGCCTTGGGGCCTTCTCCGAGGGTCTGCAGCACGGCCCCGGAGGTGGACCAGGTCTCCACCTCGGCTCCTTCCACCGGGGTGCTCTCCTGTTGAGTCCAGTTCTTGGGCGCTTTGCCGGCGATCTTCCGGCGGGCCGCGACGTAGCGCTTGTAGATGTTGACGGCCGACTTGCTCTTTGGCCCCATCTTCAGGCGGATTCCCTCCTGGAAGAGCCAGCCGGTCTTGCCGTCCACCTTCACCTTGTACCAGAGCATATCCTGCTTGTCGCGGATGGCGCTCGGGACGGATACGCCCGACTCCGGCAGGCTGGCTTCCCACGACTTCGCGCCCTTGTCGGGCTTGGCGTAGAGCGTAACCGGGTCCTCCAGGGCAAACGCCCTCTGCTCCGCCGCCTCGGCCCCCGTTGCCAGCGCCGCCGCCAGCAGCAGGAGCGCTACTCCCATCCATCGTGTTCTCATCGCTTGGCCTCCTGTAATGATGTCGTTTCCCTGAAAAAGCGGTATTGGGATCGCAGGGTCATTTTATTCCAAAGGGACGAGGGGGGAAAGGATGGTTTTCCCAGTCCCGCTGGGGTGGGGCGTTTTTCGGACCTTAGATTTCCCCTTCGTGCAGATAGCGGAACAGATCCCCGTTCGAGAGTTTCTCGAGTCCGAGGCTGCGCAGGGTACGTCCTCTTCGGGCGAAATCGATGCCGGACAGGGAGGCGGCGAGGGAGGCCACCCCCTTGTTGACGGGGCAGGGAATCTCGTGGCGCTCCAGAATCTCGATAAGGGGCAGCAGACCGAAGGGAACGTCCTCCGTCAGGTAGCGGTGCTCGAAGGTTTTCGGCAGTTTGCCCAGGGAAAGGCCGGGGTGGCTGCTCACGATTTCGACCAGGGATTCTCCCCGGACCCCGTGGTAGGCGTACCAATCCTTGATTGTGAACTTCCAGTCCTTCAACGACCGAAATACGCCTTTTTCGAGCAGCTGCATGCGCTCGGCGTTCATATCCTCGTTGACGCGGGCTACCGCTTCGCTCATGGCGCTCAGGTGTTCTCCGTCGTGGTAGAGCAGCACCTCGGCCTTCCGGTCGACGTAACACGCGTTGAAGACGACCGTGGTCGCATGCAGGGAGGGGTTGGGGTTCGATACCCCGGTCTGGACGATGTTCTCGAACTCCACGATCTCGGGATAGAGGGCCTTGAGTTTTTCCACCAGAGCCGTCGCCGATTTGCCGGGAAAGGAGGCGACACCGAGCCCGTGCTTGTACCCGCCTGCCCAGATCGTCGAGGGATTGGTCTTGAATGTGGCGTAGATGGTGTTGTTCATCTCGGCGACCGCGATGGGCTCGTGGTTGCCGTTCTTTTTGAGCGTCCGGGAGAATTCCAGGCTGCCGTACATGTAGCCCGAGGAGAGGTAGACGTACTGTTCCTTCCTCAGGTACGGGGCACAGACCTCCGCGGCTCGGGCCTCTCCGTATGCGGGTACAGCGACGATGACGATCTCCGCATCCTTCAACGCGGCGGCTATGTCCGTCGTGATGGTGCCGATTTCAGCGAATCCCTGGGGAAGGCCGTTGCCCTCGCATATCTCCATGTGGATGCCGCCCAGTTTTTTTATCTCGGCGACGGACTCCGAGAACTCCGGAAACTCGTAGAGGGCGACCTCGTGCCCCTTCAGAGAACAATGTGCGGCGGTCGTGAAACCGCAAGCGCCCGCGCCGATGACTGCTATTTTCATTTAAAAAGGCTCCTTTCGAAGAAAGCGGATCTCCGGATGCCGGCGTCCATCGGCCTCAGACCGAGGAGGGCATGAAAAACCGCGGAATGAACAGGAAAAGCTCCGGGAACAGGATGCCGAGGACGATGACCCCGATCGTGAGGAAGATCATGGGCAGAATCGCCAGGAAGGCACGCGGGGTGCTTATCCCCCCCAGTTGGGACGCGATCAGAAGGCAGATCCCGTAGGGGGGTGTGATCAGCCCCAGGGAGAGGGTCAGGTTGACGATGATCCCCAGGTGCAGGGGGTGGATTCCCACGCTGTCCCCCATGCGCTGGAGGATGGGCAGAAAGATGATGACGGCCGTCAGGGGGCTCAGGAAGGTCCCGACGACGAGGAGGAACAGGACGATCATGGCGTAGACGCCGTAATAGCTGCTGGTCATGGACAAAATCCAGTTCGCCACCATCACGGGAGCGTTCAGATAGGCGATGAGCCAGCCGAAGATACTGGCGTTCGCGACCGCGAACATGGGGACGGCATACCCGACCATGGAGTCCGCGAAGACCGCGGGGAGGTCCCTGACGCCGATATGGCGGTAGACCAGAAGGATCAGGACCAGGCCGATGAGTACGGCGACGGCGGCCGCCTCGGTTGCCGTAAAGTACCCCAGGGTGACCCCTCCCAGGATGATGAAGGGCAGGGACAGGGGCGGAAGGGCCCGGGCGGTCACCCTGAGGCGTTCGAGGTAGCCCTTACGCGGCAGGGAGGGATAATCGCGCTTTCGGGCCAGGCAATAGGTATAGACCATCTGGGCGATGCCGATCAGGATTCCGGGGACGATCCCGGTCAGAAAGAGAGCTCCGATGGAAAGCTGCCCCATCGCGCCGTAGACGACCATCAGGATGCTGGGGGGGATGATCCCGCCGAGCGTCGAGGAGGCCGCCGTGATCGCGACGGAAAAATCCGTGTCGAAACCGGCCTTTTTCATCGCCGGGATCAACATGGCCCCGATGCCGGCCGTGTCCGCCGAGGAGGAGCCGGAAAGCCCTGCAAACAGCATGCTGACCATGACGTTGACGTGCCCCAGACCGCCCTTGATGTGGCCGACCCAGGCGTCCGAGACCTTCATCAGACGGTCGGTGATACCGCCGTCGTTCATCAGTCTGCCGAGCAGCAGGAAAAAGGGCACCGCAAGCAGCGGAAAGGAGCTGATTCCACTGAACATCTGATTGACCATCGACATGAACGGCAGCCCCAGCTGGACTATGGTCAGCAGGGAGGACAGGCCCAAGGCGAAGGCCACGGGCACTCTGATGGCGATGAAAAGGAAGAAAGTTCCCAGAAGAAAGAGCAGAGGAGCGTTCATTTTCTCCCCTCCTCTCCCCCCTGGGGGGTCTTGAAGGCGCCGATGTCGATCAGAATGTTTTCAAGGTTGAACAGAAACATGAAGGCGGCGCTGATCGGCAGGGAGACAAAAAGCCAGAAGCGCGGGATCTCCAAAGCCGTTGTCAGCCGGTACCACCCGAGAAGGGCAAATTTCGTCCCTCCCCATATCAGTGCGAGGATGACGAGCGAGACAAGCAGTTCGGAGAGAACGAGCATGGCCTTGTTCAGTTTGACGTGGCGGGCGGGGATCAGATCGACCACGTAATGGCGCCTCGTCGACAGCGCTACGGCCGATCCCAGCAATATGGACCAGATGAATGCGAAGACGGCGACCTCGGAGGTCCAGTCCATCGATACTTTCAAAATGTTTCTCGAAAGAACTTGCAGCAGAACGGCAACCACAAAAATGCCCAGGAGCGATACCCCGGAGAACAGCAACAGCTTTCGGATCCTCATATTGAATCGGTGAAGAATATTCAAGAGGTCACCTTCCTTGTCGAAATGCGGGGCAAGGCATCCTTGCAGCCTTTCGTGGGCTCAAGGATGGAGCGCGCGCCGAATCTTGAGGCGTCGGGCGGTCGGGCCCGACGCCTCAAGGATTTTTCGTCAGTGGTCCCGGACCTCCCGCATCAGATTCAACAGGTCGGTGTAGCCGCCGTCCTTCGCAAGTTCATCCTGCAGAGGGCTGTAGAGCTTCATGAAGGCGTCCTTGTCCACCTCGTTGACGATGGCGAGTTTTTTGTCGATCATCTCCTGAAGCAGGCGCTCGTCGTATTCCAGGCCCTTTTGGGTCACGATGGCTCCGGCCTCCGAGCACACGCCGGCCACGATGTCCCGATAGGCTTCGGGCAGCTTCCTGTAGGTCGCCTCGCTCATGAAGACGCCGCTGATCATGTATTGATGCTGCGTTTTGCTGTGATATTTCGCAACCTCGTAAAGCTTGCTGCCGTAATAGCCGCTGATCGTCGATTCGAAGGCGTCCACGACCCCCGTCTGAACTGCGGAATAGACCTCCCCCCAGCTCGTCGGCGTGGTGATCGCCCCCGCCAGCCCCCAGATCTTGCTTTCGATGGGGGAGCCGGGCACGCGCATCTTCATCCCCTGCAAATCGTCCGGGATCCGGATGGGTTTGATCCTGTTGGAGTACTGACGGGTTCCGCCCCCGCCGAGGGCCAGAAGCTTGATCCCCAGATTGCGGTCCTGGAAGAGTTTTTGGAAATACTGCAGAACCTTGCTGTCCTTTCCCGTCACCTTGCGGAATTGATCGTAGTCCTTGAAGAAATAGGGGTAGGACAGCACGACGGTTTCCGGGATCATGGAGGACAGGACCATCATGCCCTCGAGGCCGAAATCGATGGTGCCCATGCTGATTTCGTCGAGGATCGCCTGAGAGGTTCCCAGGCTCGAGCTGTGATAAATGGTGATGCTGACCTTGCCGTCCGTTTTTTTTGCGACTTCCTCCGCAATGAAATTGGCGGCGTCGATCCAGGGATGGGGAGGCGTTGCCGTGACCGCCAGCCGAAGTTCGTATTCCGGGGCGGCCAGAGCGGGAGCGGCACAGTTCGACAAAAGGACCAGCAGGGCGAGGACGAACACGATCTTTTTCATGATACAGCTCCTTTCATGCTCTCTTTTTATTTATCCTGGGGAAAACAATGAGCTTCAATACTGAACGGTGCCGTGTATCGGTTGAGGATGGCAGGTTTTGCTGTCTCACCTCCTTGACAGGATTGCGTTGTGGATGGCTGTCCCCGGAAATTCAGGGATCCGTCTCCCAGTCTTTCCCCGGATTGCGCTGACGGGACAGACGTTGTGAGAGAAGACGCCGGAGGCCTTCGAGGTCCTTCGCCCTCAGGCAGTCCAGCATCGCGCGATGCGTTTGGAAGCTGTGTCGCATGTAGCCGTATTTGTAAAGCCAGCCGACAAAGGACAGGCGGATTTGGTAGGAAAGGTTCGTCAGTAATTTCCTGGTCCAAAGGCAGTGGTCCTTCGCAAGAGCGTGAAGCTGCATGTGAAATTCCATCTCCTTTTCCAGGAAACAATAGACTTTTTCAATGCCGTTCTCCTCCTCGGCGATCTCCCCCAATTCGTGGTTGATTTGTTCTGCGGGAAGGAGATCCGCCTCGGAGAAACTGGCGCGGTTGATGGCCGTCTCGAAAAGGGAGTGCTCCAGGAGCGTGCGGATGGTGTTGATCTCCAGGATCTCCTCCTCGCTCGGATCGGCGACGAACCACCCCTTGTACTTGATGGAGACGAGGAATCCCTGGGCCTCCAGTTCCTTGAAGGCCTCCCTCACAGGGGCCCTGCTGATGTTCAGGGCACGGGCGATCTCCCGTTCGTTGATCTGGCTGCCTGGGGAGAGAGCCCGCTCCTCGAATATCTGCTTTCTGACGTGGCCGATAATGACGTCCTTCAGGTCTTCAACAGGTCTGTACACTGTTCAGCTCCATCTGATAGAGTGTTCGGGTGGTCGACCGGTCGACCACCCGAACACTCTATCAGATGGAGCTGAATTGGTCAATAAGTGCGAAAGTTGCGTGCTCTGTGTCCGGGCAGGACAGCTGGAAGGGGCCGGGGCTTGGCGCCACCCCAAAATGGCGAATCCAAAAAGTTCGAATGCGAAAGGGGCGAGGCCTCTCAGCCCCGCCCCTTTATTTGCACCTCACTCCGTCACCAGCATCAGCTCCACGGGGATGAAGGCGGGGAGCTCCTTCTTGTTCAGGAGGTCGTCGGCGGCACCGACGCCCTTCGCTCCGATCTCCGCGGGCTTCTGCGCTACCGTGGCGGTCATCTTCTTCTCCTTGACGGCCTTCACCGCGTCGTCCGTCGCGTCGAACCCCACCAGGACCACCGCCTTACCCGCGGCCTCCAAAGCCCTCAGGGCTCCGAGGGCCATCTCGTCGTTGTGGGCGAAGACGGCGTCGAAATCCGGCTGCGCCTGAACGACGTCCTCCATGACCGTCAGACCCTTGGTGCGGTCGAAATCGGCGGTCTGGCGCGCCACGACCTCCAGCTTGCCTTTGACGGCCTCGTTGAAGCCCTGCCCACGGTCGCGGGCCGCGGTCGTGCCGGGGATGCCCTCAAGCTCAACGACCTTGCCCTTGCCGCCGAGCTTCTGGAGGATGAATTCTCCGGCCATCCTGCCGCCGGCCACGTTGTCCGAGGCGATGTGGGCAACGACGGTGCCTCTGTTCGCTCCCCGGTCCAGGGTGACGACGGGTACGCCCGCCTTGTTCGCCGCGGCGACCGCCGACCCCACCGCATCGGAGTCCGTGGGGTTGATCAGCAGGACATCGACGCCCTTCACCAGCAGGTCCTCGACGTTCGAAAGTTCCTTGGCCGGGTCGTTCATGGAGTCCAGAATCGTGAGGTCGTGCCCCAGCTCCTTGGCCTTCGCCTCCGCGCCCTCCTTCAGCGTCACGAAGAAGGGGTTGTCCTGCGTGGAGATCACCAGCCCCAGCCGCGCCGCTTCCGCGCTTCCGGCCAGAAGAAGCCCAAAAACGCAAAGCAATACCGCAATCCGTTTCATTCTCTTCATCTCCAAGACCTCCTTGAAATATGCCGGGGGGAGATCCCCCCGCCGAACGGATCCGTGCCTCAGACGCTCCTGCGCTTGTCGATCAGGACCGCCGTCAGGATGACGGCCGCCTGGATCATCATCTGGTAGTACGAGGTGACGTTCAGAAGGTTGAGGGCGTTGCCGAGCACGCCCATGATGACGACGCCCAAAGCCGTTCCGGAGACCTTCCCGAAGCCGCCGGCGAGCGAGGTGCCGCCCAGGACCACCGCCGCGATCGCATCCAGCTCGTACCCCGTCCCCGCCGTCGGCTGGGCCGACCCCAGGCGCGAGGTGACGATGACCCCCGCCAGGGCCGCCAAAGCTCCGGAGAGGCCATAGACCAGGGCCTTGACCCTTGCCGTGTCGATGCCCGAGAGGCGGGCCGCCTCCTCGTTGCCGCCGATCGCGTAGACGTAGCGGCCGATTCTGAAGCGGCTCAGCAGATATTGTCCCGCCGCGAACAGGACGACCATGAGGACGATGGGGACGGGCACGTTCAGGATGTACCCTCCGCCGATGGACGAGAAGAGCTCGCTGCCGCGCACCGGGATCGGACGGCCGTTTGTGAAGACCAGGGTGGCGCCCCGAAGGAAGGTCATTGAGACCAGGGTCACGATGAAGGGCTGCAGGCGGGCGTAGGCGACGAAGAAGCCGCTGCAGGCCCCCAGCAGGAAGCCCGCTCCGATCGTCAGAAACACCGCCGGGACGGCGCCGATCCCGGCCCCCAGCATGGAGGCGCACAGCGCCCCGGTGAAGGCCAGCACGGAGCCGACGGAGAGGTCGATTCCGCCCGTCAGAATCACGAAGGTCATTCCGATGGCGATGACCGAGTTGATCGAGGTTTGGCGCAGCACGTTGAGGAGGTTGCCCATCGTGAGAAAACGGGGATTGATCGCCGAAACCACGGCGGCGAACAGCATCAGACCGATCAGGGGCTTGTTCGTCCAAATCCTTTTCAGCATGGCTTCACCTCGCAGAGTTCCGAGCCGGAGGAGGGCGCGGCGTCCGGGAGGGCGAGGCGCATGATCCGCTCCTGGTCGAAGTCCTCGCGGAGCACCTCGCCGGATATCGCGCCGTCCCGCACCACCAGGATGCGATCGCTCAGCCCCATCAGCTCGGGCATCTCCGAGGAGATGACGATGAGGCTCAGCCCCTCCCGCTTCAGGTCGTTGACGACGTCGTAGATCTCCTTCCTGGCCCCCACGTCGATTCCGCGCGTGGGCTCGTCCAGAATCAGGATTGCCGGGTGCGTCAGCAGGGCCTTTGCGATCGCGACCTTCTGCTGGTTCCCGCCGCTCAGATTTCGGACGATCTGCTCCTGGGATGGGGTCTTGATGCGGAACGTCTGCACGAAGTCCTGCACGGCGGCCCGTTCCTCGCGGGCACGCACGTGTCCCCGGGGGGAGAAACGCGCCAGGGCGGAGAGGGTCATGTTCTCCCTCACGTTCATGCCCAGGACCAGTCCCGTGCCCTTCCGGTCCTCCGAAACGTAGGCCAGCCCGTTCCGCAACGCGTCGCGCGGCGTGTCGATCCGGCAGGGCCGGCCTGCGATCCGAACCTCGCCGGACGTTTTGGGCAGACTCCCGCAAAGTGTGCGGACCAGCTCCGTCCGGCCCGATCCCATCAGCCCGGCGATGCCCAGCACCTCGCCGCGGCGCAGGGAGAAGCCGACGTCGCGCGCGTGGGGGCCCGTCAAATGCGAAACGCGAAGGGCCTCGTCCCCCAGCGAGACGGAGACCTTCGGATACTGCTCCCCGAGGGGGCGTCCCACCATCTTCTCGATGATGAAGGGCTCTGGGGCGTGCTCCACGGCCTCCTCCACGATGAACCGGCCGTCCCTCATGATGGTGACGCGGTCGCAGATCTTGGGGATCTCCTTCAGACGGTGGGAGATGTAGACGATGCCCTTGCCCCTGGCGGCAAGCCCGCGGACGACCCGGAACAGGCAGTGCGTCTCCTTGTCCGTGAGGGCGCCCGTGGGTTCGTCCAGGACGAGGATCTGCGCATTCTGCGACAGCGCCTTGGCGATCTCCACCAGCTGCCGCTTGCCGATCGTGAGGTCCTTCACGAGGGTGCGCGGGCTCTCGTGCATGTCGAGGGCGGCCAGCAGCTCCCGCGCCTCCCGCTCCATCCGCTCACGGTCGATGCGTCCGAGGGTGCCCGTGGGCTCGCGTCCCAGAAAGATGTTCTCGGCGGCGCTCATCTGGGGGACCAGGTTCAGCTCCTGATGGATGACCGCGATGCCCGCCGCCTGGGACTCCCGGATGCTGCCGTAGCAGACCGGGCGCCCGTCGCGCAGGATCTCGCCCGAGTCCATTCGGTAAATTCCGGCCATGATCTTGATGAGGGTGGATTTCCCCGCCCCGTTCTCCCCCAGAAGGGCCATGACCCCGCCGCCGTAGACGCGGAGCTCGGCGTGGTCCAGCGCCTTGACCCCCGGGAAGCTCTTCTCGATGCCCCGCATCTCCAGCAGCACGGAGCCGATGTTCGGTCTCATGACGGCCTCAGAAGACGACCCCGGACCTCAGGATGACGTTTGCGTAGGGCGTGCATTCCCCGGTGCGGACGACGGCCTCCGAGTCCCGGGCCAACGCCTTGAATGCCTCGTGGGGGATCAGGGTGACCTTGGGGGAAAGGCCGTGTGAGGCGAACGTCTCCAGGATGCCCTGAAATATGGGGGCGTTTTTCTCGCGGATCTCCTCCGCCAGGACGATCTCCTCCACCATCATCTCGCTCAGCAGGGCGTCGAGGACGCGCAAGAAGGCGGGGTACCCGGGCTCGACCGCGAGGTCGATCCGACGCACGCCCGGCGGGATGGGAAGCCCCGCGTCGCAGATCGTGATGTGTGCCGTGTGGCCGATACGGCTTACAGCGTAGCTCAGTTCGGAGTTCAGCAACCGTCCTTTTTTCATCGAATCCCTCCCGACGTCTTCGGGCGCAAGGGCCTGAGGATGATGAGCTGTGGCACTGGATGGAGGTGCCCGTCGAGCCGCTGGACACCCCCTCAATTATACCTTCGGTTCCGAGGGGGGCGCACCCAGGGAATCCCGGACCTTTTGGGGGAGGCCGACGAGGACCAGGGCGTACGAGTCGTCGACCAGTCCGAAGAGCAGGATGTCCTCGAACGGGACGTCGAGAAAGATCGAGATCCAGTGTTTTTTGTCGGAATAATAGCCTGGAATGACGATCCCCTCGTAGGCCTCGCGCAGGATCAGCGCCTTCTCGGGGTTGGCCTTCAGCGTGACGATCGGCCGTCCGTCCCGATAGGCCCCGAACCTGGCGAAGGCCTTCCCGCCGACGGTCAGGACGTCGGCCTCCCAGGCCTCCTTGTATTCGTGTTCGGCGTGCGGTTTCGCCTTGGCGTATTGCAGAATCTTGTCCCTTTGAATCAACGAAATCCCTTCTTTCTTGCGAGCGACTGCGGCATCCCTGCAGGGAACGCCGGCGCGACGTCAGCCGGCAATCAGCTTGACTGCCGCACCCAGGGCCAGGAGGAGCACCAGGTTCTTGAAGGCCCTCTGGGGAACCTTCTTCGCGAAAAGGTGTCCTGCGATCCCGCCCAGGACCACCAGGGGCAGTGCCGCGGCGTCCAGGCTCAGCGTCCGTGCGTCGATCATCCCCAGCGAGACGAAGAGCGGGATTTTGAACCAGTTCATGAAGAAGGTGCAGACTGCGGTCGTACCGATGAATTCGAACTTTCTGAGGCGCGAGACCAGCATGTAGAGCGCGATGATCGGGCCGGCGGCGTTGGCGAGGGCCGAGAAGAAACCCGCGGGGCAGCCGAACGCCGCGGATGCGGCCAAGCTCGGGCTCTCCGCTGGGGGAGCCTCGTTTGCGCCCCTCGACTTCATCGCGTCCGCCACGAGGGTCAGAAGCAGGAGCAGGAGCACGATCCAGCCGATGAGGACGCGAAAGGCCGCGCCGTCGACGGATTCCGCGACCAGCGAGGCGAGCCCGACGCCGAGACCGACGAACAGAAGGTAGGGGAAGCAATAGCGCCAGCGGGCGAAGTGCCGATAGGCGAGGACGGAGATGACGTCCCCCATCATGAGCATCGGCAGCAGCAGCCCCACGGACAGCTTGGCGGGGAAGATCGCTGCCATGAGAGGAACGGCCAGAATCGTGACGCCGGGCAGTCCCATCTTGGAAAAGCCGACGAGGAACGCGGTCAGCCCGAAGACGGCCCAGGCCCAGGGGGCAAGCCCCCAGTCTCCGAGCCGGAGCAAATCGTAAATGGCGTTCATGGTCGGTGCTCATCCCCTCCCGTCGGAATATGCTTCGATTATACGACACTCCCGTCCCGGCACTCGTGCGTCTTGCGGGGACCATGCCCCCCTGCGGGCATTTGCGAGTTGTGCGCCCGGGCGCGATCCTCTATACTGCACCCGATAGATCCTGGGGCGCGTCCCCTGTCGGGAGGCGGAAAATCGCATGAGATCGGACGGAAAAGTACGGGCCGGGGCTTTTCTGCGGAGCGGGGCCCTCCTGCTCGGGCTGGTGTCGTTTTGCCTGCCGCTCCCGGCGTCGGGGGCCGGAGCGGCACGGATCCTGACGCTCGAGGAATGCCTGGCCCTAGCGGAGGAGAACCATCCGGACCTGGCGGGCGCCGAGGCACGGATTGCGGTGGAGCGGCACCGCCTCTCCCAGACGGCCGCCGAGGATCGCATGCGGGCTTCGGGCAGCCTTTCGGCCTCTCGCAGGGGGCGGGGGGACGCGACCTCGGGCAGCTATTCTGCGGAGGTGACTGCGAGCCTGAAGGTCTTCGACTCGAACCGGACGAGGTATGCCGTCGACGCCCGGAAAAGCGTGCTGAAGGCCTCGGAGGCCGAGGCAAACGGGGTACGCCTCCGGGTTCGCACCGGAGTGAAGACGGCCTGCATGGGCCTGCTCCTGGCCTTGGAGGTTCGGGAGCAGAGGAGGGAGTCGGTTAAGGCGTTCGAAAGGCATCTGGAACGGGCGAGGGGCTACTACGAGACGGGGCTCAAGCCGAAGATCGACGTCACGAAGGCGGAGGTGGAGCTCGGGAGGGCCCAGCTGGCCTTGACGGAGGCGGCCTCGGAGGTGGAGCTTGCCGGTGCGGCGCTGCGGAACGCGATGGGCGTGGCGTCGGCGGAGCCGTTCGAGGTCCGAGCCGCGGCGTTGAGGCTTCCCGAGTCGGCGGACCGGAGCGCGGAGGCCTTGGCCCTGGAACATCGCCAGGACTATAAAGCTGCGGTGTTGAGGACTATAGCCGGGAGGGCCGAGGTGCGCTCGGCCGCGCGCTACGCCTCGCCCAGCCTGTCGCTTCGGGGCGGCTATGCCGCTGCGGGCGAGGAGCCCTCGTCCCTGGAGTCGAGCTGGAACGCCGGACTTGCCCTGACCTTCCCCATCGTCGACGGAGGGGAGACGGCCGCGAGGGTCGGCATGGCCTCGGGGCAGCTCGGGAACCTGGAGGCCGCGCAGGAGGCCCTGCGGCAGGACATCCTGCTGGAGGTTCGCAAAGCCGTCCTGAGCATCCGTGACGCGCGCGAACGCATCCGCATCGCCGGGCTGACGGTCGTCCAGGCGGAGGAAAACCATGCCCTGGCCGAGGGGCGGTACCGAGCGGGGGTCGGCGCTTCTCTGGAGATCTCGGACGCTCTGCTGACGCTGACCGAGGCCCGTTTGTCCGAATACCGGGCCCGGCACGACCTGCAGGTGGCCCAGGTGGCGCTGGAAAGGGCGACGGGGTTGGAGCTGACGGAGCCGGACGGCGTCCGGTGAGGGAAGCGCTCACCCCGTCCGATCGAAGGGCCTTTGAAAGGGGGATCTCGATGGATGGTGCATTGGAGCGCATAAAGGTGGTGCGGGGCGACATCACCAAGGAGGTTGTGGACGCAATTGTCAATGCGGCGAACGAATCCCTGCTGGGTGGGGGCGGGGTGGACGGAGCGATCCACCGTGCGGCGGGCCCCGAGCTGCTGGCGGAGTGCCGGAGCCTGAAGGGCTGCAGAACGGGCGACGCCAAGACGACCAAGGGCTATCGGCTTCCTGCCCGCTGGGTGGTCCACACCGTGGGGCCGGTCTGGAACGGAGGGGAGTGGGGAGAGCCGGAACTTCTGGCCTCGGCCTACCGGCGGTCTCTGGAGGAGACTCTGAAGGTCGGTGCGCGGACCGTTGCGTTTCCCGCAATCTCGACGGGCGTCTACGGCTATCCCAAGGACGCCGCGGCGCGGATCGCCCTGCGGACGATCGCGGAATTTCTGACCGGCTGCGATGCCATTCGGGAGGTCCGCCTGGTCTGTTTCGGGGAGGACTCCGCCGAGGCCCACCGGGCGGCGCTCGAGGCGCTGAGAGGGGAGCGGAGGAGTTGAAACCGAGCCTCCCTTCAACAAAAAGGGAGGCTCGGCGAAAGGGCGGTCAGTTTTGCTTCCGGGGCAGGATGGCCGGCTTCTCGGTGAAGGTGAACGTTCCGACCAGCCGCTGGAGTTTGTCTGCGGTCGCGGACAATCCCTGAGCGGCCGTGGCGATGGCCTCCGCGGCCTTGGTCGTCTCCTGCGTGGAGGTGTGGATGGAGTCCGTTGCGTTCACCACGTTGCGGTTCGCCTCCGCGACGTGGTGAACGGCCGTGGTCATCTCCTCCGACGAGGCGGCCTGCTGCTGGGAGACGGCCGCGATGTTCTGGATCGCCTCGTTCAGGCGGGCGATGGCGTCCGTGGCCTCGTTCAGCTTTGTCTGGGTCGACTCCGCCGTCGTGACCGTCTCCGTCAGAAGCTGTTCGGTGGCCTCGGTCGCGGAAATGGACTCCTCGGAATGTTGCTGGAGCCCCTCGATCAGCTTTTCGACCTCCTGGGCCGCACGCGCCGATTCCTCGGCCAGCTTGCGGACCTCCTCGGCGACGACGGCGAATCCCCTGCCCGCCTCGCCGGCCCGTGCCGCTTCGATGGCCGCGTTGAGCGCGAGGAGGTTCGTCTGGTCGGCGATGGAGGTGATGGTGGCCACGAAGGAGGAGATGGAGTCCACGGAGCGGCCGAGCTCACGAATCTGGGCGATGCTGCGCTCGGATTTGTCCTTGGCCTTTTTCATGCCGTCCACGACACAGCTCACCTCGTCGGAGGCATCTTTGGACAGCTCAGCGACCTGCGCGGCCTGTTCGGCTCCCTCCGTGGCGTTGTGCGCACTGGCCTGGGCGCTGTCGGCGATCTCGCCGATGGAGGCGTTGGTCTCCTCCACGGCCGCAGAAACCGACCCCACGACTCCATTGACGCGCTCGACGGACGCGGCGACCTCCTCCATGGCGGCCAGGGTCTCCTCGGCGATCGCGGCCAGGTTGTCGGCCTCCCGCGTCGTTGCGTCGGCCTCGATTTGAATGCCGTGCAGCGTCTCGGATACAGAGCCGACCATGCAGTTGAGTTCGCGGGCCATGTGGGTCAGCTCGTCCCGGCCGACCTCCTCGAAACGGACGGTCAGGTCTCCTCCGCCCAGTTTCTGGGTGACGGAGCTCATGTTTTTGAGGGAGCGGGAGAGACCGCGGATAATGGTGAAAATCAGGGTGCCCGTGAGCAGGAGGGCGACGGCTGCGATGAGGACCAGAAGGAGCGTCAGGCCGTGGACCATGTCGTTGATGATCTCCACCGGGAAGGCGACGTAAAAGAAAAAGCCGTGCCCCACGGGGGCGTAGAAGATGCGCTGCATTTCTCCGTTCTCGATGCAGTCGGCGACGCCGGAGCCCCCGCCGACGATCTGGGGGGCCAGGGCGTGCATGGTGCCGTCGAACTCCTTGCCGCTCAGGATGTTGGCCTTGAATACGTGTTCCTTGTCCCGGCAAGCGACCAGCAAGCCGTTTTTCAGAACCAGCGCCCCCGCCCCCTGGCCGAATATCTGCCGCCCGACCACGAAGTCGCTCAGAGCGTCCAGGGTCACCTCGATGGCGGCGACGCCGATCAGCGCGTTGGCCTCGTCGTAAACGGCCTTGGTCACCGCGAGGACCGCTTTCCCCGACGCGGCCTCCACATAGGGCTCCGCCACCACCACGGAGCCCCGGGCCGCGACGGCCTCCCGATACCAGCTCCGGGGACGCGCGTCGTATCCGGCGGGCGCCGTCCATTCACCCTCCATGCTCGCTATGGAGAGCAGCCCCGTAGCCTCCCAGCCCAGAAAGAGGTTCATGATGTTTTGGTCGCCGACGTTCTTCAGCATGCTGCGGCAGAGTTCGCCGATGTCCCGGTGCCTCTCCTCCTGGCCGTCGACCCGGACGGCCGCGTGGCGCATGGCGCTGGCGGCCAGTTCCACGATCGAGACGTAGCGGTCGAACTGATCTTCGATGATGCGGGCCGAGTTCACCGTGATCTCCGCGCCGGCTCGGTTGAGAAAGTCGTCGAGCAGGGTTCCTGCGCGAAGGTAGGTGACGCCGGCCATCGTCAGGATCACGATGAGGACCGTAACGGCGATGAGTCGAAGTTTCCCCTTGATGCTCATTCTGGACATCCCTCCGTAATCTTTTCACAAAAGGCCTCTTCCGGGTGGCGGCCGAACCGGACAACGACGTAAGGTCAGTGCAATTGAGAGAGAAACTTCATCCCAAATCAAACAAGAACATACTAAAGTACGAAGAAATAAAAATCAAGATAAAAACAAGTTTCCCAGGGGTTTATATTGTGTTTTTTCCGCCCGCCTTTTGCCCTGCTCCCCACGGGAACGCGAAGGCAAGCGCCGGCAGCGCCCGCCGTGTCGAGCAAAAGAAGACGCCCGCCTCGTCCGAGTCCGGGTTTTCGTCTAATCTCCGCCCTTCTGGGGCTCCTCCCAGAAGGGGTGGTAGATGCGCAGGTGCGTCACGTCCCTCAGGGCGTCGTCCTGCCTGCCGGATACCGACGGCAGCTTCGTCCAGGGGCCGCCGTCGCGGCGGCAGAGGATCAGGGGGCGGCGCCCGTAGGTGCTCCACAGGTCGGCTAGCCGGTCGTCGAGCTGCGTGCCGGGGACGAGGGTGCCCTTGAACAGCGGCGCGCTTCCCTCCAGCATGGGATGTCCGGGCAGTGGGGCCAGGACCATCCACTGGGTGAGCTTCCAGGCGTTCGCCATCTCCTTCGAGCTCAGCGCGTGGACGAGCGGCATGATCTGGATGCCGCCCACCTCGCCGCGGGGGGAGGTGGCGATGTCGATCACGCCCGTGTGCGACGCCCGGATGCGGCCGACCCTCTGGAACTCGGTCCCTCCGAAGCGTCCCACTCCGCCGATGGGGCGGACGACCCGGGCCACGGTCCGGGGGCCGGCCTTCGTCCAGGCGGTCACCCGTCCTCCGGGGCGGTTCTCGATGTCGGTCATCCAGGTGTCGGGGCGGTTCGGCAGGGCGGTGCGGATCACCAGGGTCTCCCCCTCGCGGGGCGTGCCGTCGAGGGGGCGACGAGAGCCGTCCGGTGCCTCGATCCATACCGGGGAGCCCGTCATGGGAGCGAGCCCGCCGAAGAAGGCGGTGCCCGCGGGGCCGGAGAGCGCGAAGAATGCGCCCGGCGCCGCGGCCGGGGCCACCGTGACCGAGGGGACGACGCTGAGGATTCGTCCCCGGCCCTTCTCGACGTTCACCAGCATGTGGACTGCGTTGACGGCCGAGGCGCAGACGGTCCCCGGCTCGCCCCACTTGCTGGCCGTGTAGGCCGGCCAGTTCGTCTTGACCGGGACCATCCGCACCGTGCCGATCGGAACCGATGTCCCGTCGGGCATGAGGGCGTGGGCGGGGTCTCCGACGCGGCAGGGAATGCGCAGCTCCAGCACGCCCGGTCCGGCAAGCGCGGGGAGGGCGGAGAGCAAAAGACAAAATAGCGTCAACGTCAAATGGAAGCGGAAGTGTTTTTTCATCCCAAAACGGACCTCCTTGTTGCGTCGTTGCGGAAAATGGGTTGGAGTCAGGGCAGGGGAGCCCACCAGACGGCCCAGACGTTGCAGAGCGCGTGATAGACGACGGCGGGCAGCACCGAGCCGTTGCGGTGGCGAAGAACTCCCATCACCAGCCCCGGGAAGAACGTCGCCAGCCTCAGCCAGCCCGGCATCACGATCAGGTGGGACAGGGCGAAGGGCAGCGTTGCCAGAGGAATCCCCATCCATGGTCCCCATCGGCGTACGGTGAGGGTCTGGAGCCAGCCCCGAAAGAACGTCTCCTCGATGAAGGCGGCGGCCAGGCCGCCCCCCAGGAGGTTCAGCGCCCTGAGGAGCGATGGGGAGTGGGGTCCGGGACCGCCCCATTCGGGAGGCCAGTGCAGGGATACGAGGGTCAGGGGCACCAGCGTCAGGACGAGCGCGAGAAGGGTGTCCCGCCACGCCCCCGGCCCCATGAACCAGGCCAGCCCCCAGTCCTCCTCGCGTTCTCCCCTCACGCCGCACCACCAGTAGGGGAAGTAAAGCATGAAGGCGCCCACGGCCAGGCCGAGGACCGCAGCGGCAAGTCCGTTCACCTCGACGCCTCCGTATCTCGGAGAGGGATGCGGGCCATCCTCGGCGTCCCTAGAGGACCTTCTGGAAGTCCTCGAGGAGTTTCCAGGCCTCGTTTATGAAGAGCATCACGTCGAGGCGATGGACGTAGAGCGCGCGGGCCGCCCGCCAGAGGAGATAGACGATCGGGGTGGCGACGATGATGGCCCCGGTCTTGTAGAGCACCTTGGCGGGGATCGAGCCGAAGCGTTCGAAGACGACGTCGATCAGCCACCCTGCGGCCATGAGGGCGAAGCCCATGATCCAAAGCGATATCCCAAGAACCGTCCTCGTATCGATCAAGCGCATGTTCGCCCTCCTGTCCTTCCTCCCGAGAAAACCTTCGCGCAGGTGCCGCTCCGGTACGATTATATCCCAGTTGCGGGCCTGCACGGGCCTATGGGATGGATATACGCACTTTTACCTCGTTCCCGCGCCTTCCTTTGTGCTACAATGCCATACCGTGCCGGTCGTCGGCGCACAAGTCGAGAACAATCATGGGGAGGAAGAGAACGTGAAAGGATCATTTGCCAGAAGGACGACGTTCGGGCTGGTTTTGATGGCTTTGCTGGCTGCGGGATGGGCCTGGGCCGCTCCGACGGAACCGGCTCCGGAGCCCAAGACGGATCCCGAGAAGGTTTTGGCCAGGGTGGAGGGCCAGGAGATCAAGGAGAAGGACGTCGACCAGATCATCCGGATGATGGGGCCCCAGGGGGCCATGATGTACGACAATCCGCAGGGTCGCAAGGCCGTGCTGGACGAGCTCGTCTCCATGCGTCTGTTCGCCCTGAAGGGCGCCGCGGAGAAGCTGGACCAGACGCCGGATTTCCAGGCGGCGCTCGAGACGTTCCGCGTCCAGTCCCTGGCCCGTGCGGCCATCGACGCGGCTCTGAAGGACGTCTCCGTCACCGATGAGGAGGCCAAGAAGTTCTACGACGGGCATCCGGACCAGTTTACCCAGCCCGAGCGCGTGCGCGTGCGCCATATCCTGGTCAGCGACGATGTGACGAGCGCCGACACCATCGCGAAGGTCCAGGCGGAGCTCAAGGGGGGCGTCTCCTTCGACGAGTTGGCGAAGACGCATTCGCTCTGCCCCTCCAGCGCCCAGGGCGGCGACCTGGGCGAGGTCTCCAAGGGGCAGATGGTCCCCGAGTTCGAGTCCGCGGCCTTCGCGCTCAAGAACCCCGGCGACGTCTCCGAGCCCGTCAAGACCCAGTTCGGCTGGCACGTCATCAAGCTGGAGAGCCGGATCCCCGAGACCGTGGAGCCGTTCGATACGGTAAAGCCCCAGCTGCTTCAGTACCTCACCAATGAAAAGAAGGGGGAGGCCTTCAAGGCCGCCACGGAGCTCCTGAAGAAGACCTACAAGGTGGAGATGCTGGTGTCCGAGGACGTCGCCCCTGCGGAGTCGGGGAAGAAGTAGCGGTCGTCCGCAACAGTATCAGTAAGGAAAACAAACTAAGGCCGGCAGGGGGAGATCCTTCCTCTGCCGGCCTTTTTTCTGGGGCGTGTGCGACGCTTATCCAAAACAATGTTTGACCTACATTACTTTTATGCTATCATTGATGACTCGGTGACTGAGTGCAACGAGAAAGTGTTTGAAGACAATCGATATCTGGATTTTGGGGATGGGGAACCTGTTGAAAAAAATAGCGATTTACGGCAAGGGCGGCATCGGAAAGTCGACGACGACATCCAACCTCTCCGCGGCACTGGCGGAGAGGGGGCTTCGGGTCATGCAGATCGGGTGCGACCCCAAGGCGGATTCGACGAAGACCCTGATGGGCGGGCGCGCGATTCCGACCGTGCTGGACCGGATGCGGGAGGGAGCGGACTCCGTTGGCCTCGGGGATATCGTCTTCGAGGGCTATGGGGGGTGCCTGTGCGTCGAGTCCGGGGGGCCCACCCCGGGGATCGGCTGCGCGGGGCGCGGGATCATCGCCGCGTTCGAAAAGCTCGAGGAGCTCGATGCCTACGGGCGTTTCGAACCCGACGTGGTCCTTTACGACGTCCTGGGAGACGTGGTGTGCGGCGGCTTTGCCATGCCCATACGGGGCGGCTACGCCGACCATGTCCTCATCGTCACCTCGGCGGAGCGGATGGCCCTGTTTGCGGCCTCGAACATCGCTCACGCCGTCGAGAGCTTCGGCAGCCGCGGTTATGCGAGGCTCGCCGGGTTGATCCACAACTCGCGCAACATCGCCGACGAGGACCGCCAGGTGGCCGAGGCCGCCGAGGAGATGGGGACCCGGGTCCTGAAAAAGATCCCGCGCGACGGGGACGTCCAGACGGCGGAGAACCGCGGATGCACCGTCATCGAGGCGTTGCCGGAAAGCCCCATGGCGGCGGAGTACCGGGACCTCGCGGACCGTGTCCTGGAGGTGTGCGGGGGATGAGCGGCACCTTCGAGGACACGCTTCACTACACCTCGCCGGCGCACGGCGGCTGGGGGATGGTTCGGATCGGGATGCTGGTCCCGGAGAGCGTTCAGCTCTTCGTCTGCCCCTTCGCCTGCGGCCGGCACGGGGCCATAGGCGCGATGCGCCAAGGGTTCAAGGACCGTCTGGCGTACCTCTACGTCGATCAGAACGATATCGTCAGGGGGTACGACGACCTGATTCCCGGGGCGGTGGCCGATCTCCTGGAGGCCCTGACGTGGCGCCCGAGGGTCGTCCTGATCTTCCTGAGCTGTCTCGACGACCTCATCGGGACGGATCGTGACGCCCTTTTGGAGGTTCTGCACGATCGCTTTCCCGGCCTGCTCTTCCGGATCTGCCACATGAACCCCATATCGCTCGACTCGAAGTCCCCGCCCCCGGTGACGATCCAGAGGCGCATCTACAGCCTGCTGGAGCCCTCCGAGACGAGGGAGGCGGCGGTCAACAGCATCGGCAATCTCGAGGCGGTGGACCCGGGGTGCGAACTGTACCGTCTCCTGTCGGGCATGGGGGTGGAGGAGCTGCGGCACATCTCGTCCTGTGGGACCTTCGACGCCTTCCGGCGTATGGCGTCCAGCCGGGCCAACCTCGTCCTCCTTCCGGCCGGGGTTTGGGCCGCCCAGGAGATGGAGCGGAAGCTGGGGATTCCCTTCCTTTTTCTGCCGGTGAGCTACCGCGTCGGGGAGATTGAGGAGGGGTACGGGCGACTGAGGGATTTTCTGGATCCCGCAGGGGAGCAGCCCGACCTGGCCGCGGACCGGGCTGATGCGCTCGCCGCCGTGGAGGCGGCTTTGAAGGCCGTCGGGGACAGGCCGGTGATCGTCGACGCCTCCGCCACGGTGCGTCCCTTCGGTCTTGCCCGCGCGCTCCTGGAGTACGGTTTTTCCGTCCGGCGCGTGGAGGCCCAGAAGTGCATTCCCATCGACCGCGAGAACCTGGCCTGGCTCGAGTCGAATCGGCCGGACGTCGAGCTGATGCAGCCCCAGCACCACCGGGTCGTCCGGTTCGACCGCAGGATGGGGGAGGCCCTTGCGATCGGGATCGA
The DNA here is from genome assembly GCF_003860125.1 of Fretibacterium sp. OH1220_COT-178. NCBI lineage: Bacteria > Thermotogati > Synergistota > Synergistia > Synergistales > Aminobacteriaceae > Fretibacterium > Fretibacterium sp. OH1220_COT-178. Next base: position 23,247 of record NZ_RQYL01000024.1, read on the forward strand.
CGGCGCCTACATTGCGGGGGCCCGGCACGTGGTCGACCTCTTCGCCGACGGCGGGCTCTTCGGATTCCATGGGCTCCGCACCCTGATGGGACGGATACGCGCGGCCGCCGAGACGGAGACGGACCTCGAGCGCCTGATCGACGGTTACGGGCTGGTGGTGTGATGGCGCGCCTGTCGATATCCCTTCCGCCCTTTTCCCCGGACTACTCGGGGGTCTCCTCCGTGTTCTTCGACCTGCCCGCCGTGGTCGCCATCCACGACGCCTCCGGATGCACGGGCAACTACACGGGATACGACGAGCCCCGATGGTACGGGGCGCGTTCCGCGATCTTCTGCTCTGCCCTGAGGGACCTCGACGCCGTGATGGGGGACGACGAGAAGCTGATCGGCCGCATGATCGCCGCGTGCGGCGACCTGAGGCCGGAGATCGCGGCCTTGGTGGGAAGCCCCGTGCCGATGGTGGTCGGCAGCGACATGAAGGGGATCGCCGCGGAGCTGGAGGCCAGAACCGGACTGCCGAGCTTTGGGTTCGACACCACGGGCACGGCCTATTACGACCGGGGCGTTGCGGCCGCACTGAAGGCGCTGCTGGAGCGCTTTGCGGAGCCCGCTCCGGCCGTCGCGGACGGGGTCAACATCGTGGGGGCGACGCCGCTCGATTTCGGCGAGGGGGCGAACGTGCGGGACCTTCAGGCTGCGCTGCGGGAACGGGGGGTCGGGATCGTCTCGACCCTGGCGATGGGCTACGGCCTGGAGGACCTGCGCCGCGCTCCTTCGGCCCGCGTCAACCTGGCCGTGTCGAGGGGCGGCTTTATGGTCTCGGAGTGGATGCACCGCCGGTTCGGCACGCCGTATCTTTGCGGGCTGCCGATGGGCGGGGCCTGTCTGGAGGAATACTTCCGCGTGCTCCGCGCGATGCTGAGCGGCGAGGCTCCCAAGCCCCACGTACTGCAGGGCTCACCGCCCTCCTCCGAACCGGAGGTCCTGGTGATCGGGGAGCAGGTTCAGGCGAACGCCGTCCGATGGGCGCTGTCCCGGGAGTTCGGCGTCGATAACGTCGCGGTGGGGTGTCTGTTCGGCTTGGAGCCGGGGCTGGCCCTGCCGGGAGACCGCGACCTTCGGGACGAGGCGGCGATACGGAGCGCGATGAACTCAGGGCCTTCGCTGATCGTCGGAGATCCTCTGCTGGAGTCCCTCCTGCGGAAGCCCTCCGTGGAGTTCGTCCCGTTTCCGCTCTACGCGGTCTCCAGCCATCAGTCTCCGACCCCGGCCGTCCGGTACGTCGGGGAGCGCTTCAACGAGGTGTTTTGCAGGGCTTTTCGGACATGGAGCTCCCCCGGCCGGTCCGGCGGGGAGAGCTCGTCGTGACTCGGGGGACGATTTCCCCGAAAACTCTTTTCGATAGGTATTTGGAAAGGATGAGGTGTCGTATGAAGTCGTTGTGTGACCGTGTTTTTCGTCCGGCCGGCATTTTCTGTGCCGTCCTTCTCCTCTCCCTGACCCTGGGGGCCTGGGGGGCGTCCGCCTCGAGCGGCGCAGCGAAGGTGTCCTCCGAGAAGGAGACTCGGGTGGTCGTCGACCACACGGGCAAGGAGGTGCGCATACCGGCGAAGATCGAGCGCATCGTCATCACGGGGCCCTGGCCCCTTCCGTCCGTCTATTGCCTGTTCGAGGGGGCGGGCGACAAGCTGGTGGGCATTCATCCCGGTTCCATGTCCGCCGCCCAACATTCGTTGCTTCCGCGCGTGGCCCCCGGAGTGCTGAAGGCTCGGACCGAATTTCTGAAGGGAGACGTGCTCAACGCGGAGGAGCTTTTGGAATTGGAGCCGGACGTCGTGTTCTATAGGGTCGAGACTGCGGCGCATGCGAAGCAGCTGGCTTTGACCGGCATTCCCTCGGTGGGCTTTTCGACGGCGCTCTCAGGCTTCGACACCATCAAGACCTTCGAGAGCTGGGTCAAGCTCCTGGGCGAGGTCCTCCAGCAGGAGGACCGGGCGGGCGGCATCGTCGAATACGGCCGGAAGACCTACGACGAGATTCAAGCCGCGCTGAACGGCGCGAAGGACCTGAGGAAGCCGCGGGCCCTGATCCTGTTCAACTACGGGGACGGGATCATCAAGACGTCCGGCAGCAACTTCTACGGGCAGTACTGGCTGGAGTCCACCGGGGCGGTCAACGTCGCTTCGGGCCTGTCCGGGGTTGCGGAGATCAACATGGAGCAGATCTACGCCTGGGATCCCGACATCATCTACATCACGAACTTCAGCCGGCACATGCCGGAGGACCTGTACGAGAACGCGATTCCCGGCCACGACTGGAGCACCGTGAAGGCCGTCCGGGAGAAAAAGGTCTACAAGTTCCCCCTGGGCATGTACCGCTGGTACCCGCCCGCATCCGATACGCCGCTGGTGCTGAAGTGGCTGGCCCAGAAGAACCAGCCGGAGCTCTTCGCCCGGGTGGATATGGATGCCGAGGTTCGGAGCTACTACAAGCGTTTCTACGGCGTCGACCTGACGGACGACGAGCTCCACAGGATCTTCCATCCCGTGCGCGAGGCCGCCAACACCAAGTGATCATGCGAAGGCGAGGGCTTTTTTTCCTGCTGGCTCTCCTGCCCGTCGCCACGGCGTTGATCTGCCTCGGGGTCGGGCGCTATCACGTGAGCATTCGGGAGACGCTGGAGATTCTGTTCTCCGCGCTCAGGGGCGAGAGCGTCGCCTCCACCGCCCATTCGGTCATCTGCAAGGTGCGGCTGCCCCGGATCCTTTTATCCCTCTTTGTGGGGGCGGGGCTCTCGGCGGCGGGCGCCTCCTTCCAGTCCCTGTTCAGCAACCCCCTGGCGACGCCGGACACCCTGGGCGTCGCCACGGGGGCCTCGTTCGGCGCGGTGCTGGCGCTCCTCTTCTCCCAGAATCTCCTGGCCGTGCAGAGCTCGGCGATGGTCATGGGGCTGATCGCGCTGCTCGCGACGACCTTCATCAGCCGGGTCCGCGGCAAGAGCAGCGTCGTCATGGTGGTGCTGGCGGGGATGGTGGTCTCCGCGCTCTTCCAGGCCATGGTCTCGCTGGCCAAATACGTGGCCGATCCGGAGGAGGTGCTTCCCGCCATCACCTACTGGCTGATGGGGAGCATGTCGCGGGCCAGCTTTCACGGCATCGCGATGGGGGTGCCCCTGATCGCCGCAGGGGTGTTCGTCCTGTTTCTGCTGCGCTGGAGGCTGAACATCCTTTCGCTCCAGGAGGACGAGGCGAAATCGCTGGGGATCGACGTGAAGAAGCTGCGGCTTGCGGTGATGGGGGCGGCGACGCTGATCACGGCCTCGTGCGTCTCGCTCTGCGGCAACGTGGGGTGGGTGGGACTGCTGATCCCGCATGCGGCGCGGATGATCTGCGGAAGCGACAACAAGCGGATCGTGCCCGTCAGCCTGGCGTTGGGCGCGGCGTTCATGGTCCTCATCGACACGGCCGCCCGCAGCGCCACGGCGGCGGAGATCCCGGTCTCCATCCTGACGGCGATCATCGGAGCGCCGTTCTTCATCGTGCTGCTGCGGCGGACCAGGGGGGCCAGGCTGTGATCTTCGACGTTCGGAAGGGAAGTTTCGGTTACGATGCGGTTCCGGTGCTGAAGGACGTCACCTTCTCCGTGAAGGGGTGCGAGATCCTGGCGGTGCTGGGGCCCAACGGCGTGGGGAAGACGACCCTGCTGCGGTGCATGATGGGGCTTCTGCGCTGGAAGAAGGGTGCCAGCTACATCGACGGGCGCGACCTTTCCCGTCTGAGCCCGCGCGAGGTCTGGAGGCGCATCGCCTATGTCCCCCAGTCCAAGGGCACGGCGCTCTCCTATACGGCCGGGGAGATGGTCCTCATGGGACGTTCGGCGCGGATGGGGCTTTTCGCCCAGCCGTCCCGCGCGGACGAGGAGGCCGCGGAACGGGCCATGGAGCACGTGGGCGTGGCGCACCTGCGCGACAAGAGGTGCAGCTGCATGAGCGGCGGCGAGCTGCAGATGGTCCTCATCGCCCGGGCCCTGAGTGCGGAGCCGGAGATGCTGGTGTTGGACGAGCCGGAGTCGAACCTCGATTTCAAGAACCAGCTGATCGTGCTGGAGACGATCGAGCGCCTGGCGCACGAGCGGGGCATCGCGGCGGTCATCAACACCCACTACCCGGCGCACGCGCTCAAGATTGCGGACAAGGCGCTGATCCTGCACCGGGGCGGCGACAGCCTGTACGGTCCGGCCTCGACCGTCGTGAACGAGGAGAACATGCGGCACGCGTTCGACGTCCGCGTCAAGATTCTGGACTGTCTCTGCGACGGTCTGTGCTACAAGAGCGTCATCCCCATCGCGACGCTGTAGGGGGATGGCGCCTCATCTCGAGGAGGTCATTAGGTTGCGAACACGAAATTTCGGGATGTGCTCCTTTCGTTGTTTGGGATGTCTGACATTGCTTTTGCTGCTCCTGGGGATGCCCTTCGCCTCGGACGCCTCTGCGGCGACGCCGGAGAACAGGGCTTCCGGGGCGGGGACCCGTATCGTGGTGGATCAGGTGGGGAACGAGGTCGAGCTTCCTGCCGAGGTCAATCGCGTGGTGATCGCCTCCGCCTGGCCTCTCGCCTCGGTCTTCTGCCTTTTCGAGGGGAACGTCGACAAGCTGGTGGGCTTGGACCCCGCGATCATCAGCGCCGCGGAGAATTCGCTTTTGGTGAAGGTCGCTCCCAAGATCGTCCATGTTCCGAGCGGGTTCAGCAAAAATGGGGTCCTCAATGTCGAGGAGCTGCTGAAGTTGAAGCCGGACGTCGTGCTTTACGCCTCCGCCGTGCCGGGGGATTACGAGGCCTGCAAAAGGGCCGGGATACCCGCCGTGGGATTCAGGCTCGACGTCAAGGGCTTCAATGCGGTCGAGACCATCAACAGCTGGATGGAGCTGTTGGGCCGAGTGATGAATACGGCTATCGAGGCCGAGGATTTTGTCGCCTACGGAAGGGACATGCAGCATAAAGTGGCGGAGCGCCTCAAAGATGTTCCCCAGAGCGGGAGACCGCGCTGCATGTTCATCCACGGCTACGAGGCCTCGGCGGTTCGGGTTCCCGGGGCTTCGTCCTGGGCGGACTACTGGATCGGCGCTTCGGGGGGCGTCAACGTCGCCTCCGAGGCGGGCAAGGGGACCAAAAGCGTCAACATGGAGCAGATCTATGCGTGGAATCCGGAGAAAATATTCATCACCAATTTCCTTCCGCTGTTGCCGGACGACCTCTACGGGAACAGGATAACCGGGCACGACTGGACCCCCGTCGAGGCCGTCAAGCGGGCTGCCGTGCGCAAGCTGCCTCTGGGCATGTATCGCTGGTACGTCACCTGCTCCGATTCCGCCCTGATGCTGCTGTGGATGGCGAAGGAGAACCACCCGGAGCTTTTCGCGGACATCGATATGAACCGGACGGTAAAGGATTTTTACCGGAAGTTTTACGGGCTTGCGCTGAGCGACGGGGAGGTCGCCTCCATCTTTGAGGCCAAGCGTGAGGCCGCGGCGGGGATTTAGGGGTCGCACATGCCCGCCGCGGGCGACGTGGGAGCATGAGAGGCTTTTGGGCGCCCGGGCGGAAATCCCGGGCGCCGTGTTATCATGACGGTACCGGCGGCCCTGCCGCGGTCATCTGTCGAGAGGGGATATTCATGGTGAGAGAGTTTATGGAAATAACGTTCGTGCTTTTCCTGGTGTTGTCCTGTTTGCTTCTGCTGTCGCCGGGGACGGCCCGGGCCGAGGAACGCCCCGTCGCGGTGGTCCAGACCAACATGGGGACCTTCAGGGTCGAGCTGTTCAGCGATCTTGCGCCCAAGACGGCGCAGAACTTCATTGACCTGGCGAAAAAGGGCTTCTACGACGGCGTGATCTTCCACCGGGTCATCGACGGCTTCATGATCCAGGGCGGGGACCCCAAGGGGACGGGGACGGGCGGACCCGGCTACACGATTCCCGACGAGTTCGGCCCCGGCCTCAAGCACGACAAGCCGGGGATCCTGTCCATGGCCAATGCCGGTCCCGATACGGGCGGCTCCCAGTTCTTCGTCACCCTGGTCCCCACCCCCTGGCTGGACGGGAAACACGCCATCTTCGGCCAGGTCGTCTCGGGCATGGACGTGGTCGAGGCCATCGGCAAGGTCGAGACGGGGCGTCAGGATCGTCCGGTCAAGGATGTGGTGATGACGAGCGTCACGGTCGAGGGCCAGGGAAAGGCCGAGTGAGGCCCCAGTTCCTATTCTGAGTTCGAATTCTGAGTTCGAAGGGAGTGGCGACGATGGAGCGAAGGGGTAGCGTCTACGTCACACGGCTGCTGCCGGCCCCGATCATGGAGAGGCTGAGGGAGATCTGCGACTATGAGGTCAACGCGGAGCCGCGTCCGGCGACCCGGGAGGAGCTGCTCCGGGGGGTCCGGGGGCGGGACGCCGTGCTGTGCCTCCTGAACGATCGGATCGACGCGGAGGTCTACGACGCGGCGGGGCCGCAGTGCCGCCTGTTCGCCAATTACGGGGTGGGCTACAACAACATCGACGTCCCGGAGGCGCACAGACGGGGCGTGTGGATCACAAACACGCCGGACGTCCTGAACGACGCCACGGCGGATATCGCGTGGGCGCTGCTCTTCGCGACGGCCCGGCGCGTGGCGGAGGGCGACCGGCTGATGCGCTCGGAAACCTTCAGCTGGCAGCCCGAGTTCATGTTGGGCATGGACATTACGGGACGGACCCTGGGGGTGATCGGGGCGGGGCGCATCGGCCGGAACTTCGCGCGCAAGAGCCGCGGGTTCGACATGAAGGTCCTCTACGCGGGCCGGCGTCCCTCCCCCGAGTTCGAGGCGGAGACGGGCGGTCGATTCGTCCCCATGGACGAGCTCCTGAGGGAGTCGGATTTCGTCTCCCTGCACGTGCCCCTGACGCCCGAGACGCGCCACCTGATCGGCGAGCGGGAACTGGGGCTCATGAAGCGGACCGCCATCCTCATCAACACGTCGCGCGGCCCCGTGGTCGACGAGGGGGCGCTGGTGCGCGCCCTGGAGTCCCGTACGATCTGGGGCGCCGGGCTCGACGTCTTCGAGAACGAGCCGGACACGGCGCCCGGCCTGAGCGCGCTGGACAACGTGGTGATGACGCCTCACGTCGGCAGCGCCACCGTGGAGACCCGCGTCAACATGGGGCTTGTCGCGGTGGCGAACATCGCCGCGGCGCTCGAGGGCAGGGAGCCGCCGAACCTGGTGAGGGCCTGAACGACACGAAACAACTGCGATCGGACCGTCCATTCACGGGCGGTCCGATCGGTTTTACAGGCGTTCTGCCATCCAGGAGGCGATGCGGGAGACCACGGCGTCGCGTGCCGCGTCGTGAAGGATGTCGTGGTAGCAGTTCGGCAGAATCTCGATCGTTTTGTCGGCCGAGGACGAGCGGTCGTGGAGGATGCGCGAGGACTCCACCGGGACGAGCCGATCGTCGCCGCCGTGGAGGACGAGGCAGGGCAGACGATGAAGGGGCAGGGTATCCTCCAGGCTGTCCACGCCCCGGATGAAGACTTCGTGGAGCAGTCTGTTGGTGAAGGCGTGAAGGACCCACGGGTCCCGGTCGTATTCGTCCGCCACTCCGGGGTCGCGGCTCAGCAGGGCCGATCCGACGGAGGGCGACGTGCGCAGTGCGATCCTGTCGATGTGGGGGCGGCGAAAATTGCGGTACAGCGGGAGCTCGCAGGCGCAGGCGCCCAGAAAGATCTGCCCCCTCAGGAGCTCCGGGCGACGGATGCCCAGAAGGAGGGAGATCAGCCCCCCCATGCTGTAGCCGCAGGTGAACACGGGACCCGGAGAATCCCTTCCTGCGGCCTCCACGACGAACTCCGCGTCCTTCACGAGAATCGCGTAGTCGCTCACGTAGGCGCGCGCTCCTCCGGATCTTCCGTGCCCCCGATGATCGTAGCGGACGACGCACCACCCGGCCTCGCTCAGATGACGCGCGGGCTCGTCGAACCTTCGGCTGTGGCCTCCCAGCCCGTGGAGCAGGATGACGGTCCCGCGGGGCGAGGACGGAACGTCGGCGCACCGGTACAGTTCCACTCCGTCGAAGGAGCGGACGATCTCCTCCTGAAACATGCTCTCGTCTCCTCGTTCGTATGCGCTGAAGGGGGACGGAAATGCCCCCGGTTTTCCCTCCAAATTATAGCGTTACGGTGTGAGATAAAAGTCGGGGCTGTGATTTTTGTCCATGCCGGATGCGGGGACGATGTCGATCGACCCATGTAATGGCCCGCTTTGTGTTAAAAGGACCCGGATCCTGAAAGTTTGAATTTACCCCCTTGACATTATGCAAGTCCTCTGTATAATGTTTGGTGTCACGAACAAATGACGAACGCCGAAAGCTCCTTGAGCCCTCTCCTGGAAATACCGGTTCTGAGGATGTCGAGTAGGCACACCCCCTCGTTCTTGTTCGGTCGTTTTGGAACCCCCCCTCAAAAAGAAGGAGGCCGGCGATTGCGTCGGCCTCTTTCTTTGTTTGAAGAGTCGATATGGCGCGGTCGCCCTCCTTTTCCGCTGGGGAGGGTATAATGTTTTGAAGAGCCTGTTTTTTGTCGCTAACGTGTCCTGCTTCGCATGGGCGCCGCCGCGTCCGCGGAGGGGCTCCCCATTCCGCGTATGCAGGGAAAAGGAGGTGACGTCATGTCCTGGATCTGGGCGGCTTTGATGCCGCATCCGCCGGTCCTCGTCCCCGAAGTGGGCCGGGGAAGGGAGAGGGAGGCGGGGAGGACCCTGGAGGGGCTGGAGCGGCTGACGGCGTCTCTCGGGGACAAGAGGCCCGATCTGCTGCTTCTCCTCTCCCCCCATCAGCCCTACGCTCCCGGGGCGCTCTTTCTCAACACCGCCGAACGGCCGCGGGGGACGCTGGCGCCCTTCGGAGCCCCCTCCGTCGTCCTCGAGCCGGTCGCGTCCCCGGAGCGCCGCAAGGCCCTTGCGGTGCAGCTCGCCGGGGCCGGAACGCCGGTCCGGGAGGGGAGCCGTCCCGATCTGACGGCGGACCAAGGCTCCCTCGTGCCGCTGTATTTTCTGCGGCAGGCCTGGGGGACGCTGCCGCCGGTCGTCCTGGCCTCTCCCATCGGTCTGACGCCTCGGCAGGCGTTGAGCATGGGGGAACACCTGGCGGGCTTCGACGACGGCCTGCGGTGGGGGCTTGTCGCCAGCGGGGACTTGTCGCATCGGTTGATCCCGGGCGCCCCGGCGGGCTACAGCTCCGCGGGGCGAGTATTCGACGGCGCGGTCCTCGAGGCCCTGAAGTCCGGCGACGCCGGGCCCCTGATCGCGTTGTCCCCCGAGACGCTTGACGCGGCGGGGGAGTGCGGCCTGCGGTCCGTCCTGGCGATGCTGGGGCTCTGTCGGGCGCTCTCCGGGTCGCCCCGTGTGCTCTCCTACGAGGGCCCGTTCGGGGTGGGGTACTGCAACGCCCTTTGGGAGGCGCCCGGAGGGGCTCCGGTGGAGGGGAGGCCCGGGGCGCACCCCTGTGCGCGGCTGGCGCGGGAGACCGTCGCCCGGCTGCTTGGCGGTCGTCCTCTGCCCCGATCGGGATCGGAGGTCGCTTCATCGGAACTCTGGGCGGAGCGCCGCGCCTGCTTCGTCTCCATCAAGAGCCGGTCCGGGGCTCTCAGAGGCTGCATCGGCACCCTGGCCCCCGCGGAGCGGAGCCTGGACCGGGAGATCATTGCCAACGCCGTCTCCGCCTCGACCCGCGATCCCCGCTTTCCGCCCATGACGGCCGGGGAGCTGGCGGACGCCGTGTTCTCGGTGGACGTGCTCGCCGACCCGGAGCCGGTGGCGGGCCTCGAGGCGCTCGACCCCAAGGTCTGGGGCGTCATCGTCTCGAAGGGCGGCCGGCGCGGGGTGCTGCTGCCGGACCTGGAGGGGGTCGATACGGTCGAGGCGCAGCTCTCCATCGCGATGCGGAAGGCGGGGATCGCCGACCCCGAGGGGATGGCCGTCGAGCGGTTCCGGGTGGACCGCTACGGGGAGGACGGCCGGCCCGGGGGCGACGGCTCGTAACGTCCCCGCATCGCGTTGCCCGAAGTCGGGCGTAGAGAGGAGTCGTACCTATCCATTGCATCGAGGAGGAACGGGAGATGTGGAATCGCAGGTGGAGGAGAACGTGGTGTCTTGGTGTTGCGATGACGCTCCTTTCCGTGGTCTCGGCCTGCGCCGTGACCACCGAGCAGGTGCTGAGCTCGGACAAGGGAATGGTGGCCGCGGCGCATCCCCTGGCCGCGGCGGCGGGGGCCGAGATTCTGGAGATGGGCGGCAACGCCATCGATGCGGCCGTCGCCACCAGCCTGGCCCTGGGGGTCGTGGAACCCTATGCCTCCGGTCTTTTCGGGGAGGGCTACATGGTCGTCCGCATGGCCGACGGTCGTACGTATTCCATCGATTTTCGCAGCAAGGCCCCGGAGATGGCCACGTACGAACGCCTGAGGAGCGAGGATCTCACGATCAAGCAGATCAGCAGGATGCCGCAGGGCGCCTGTGTTCCGGGGGTGGTGGCGGCCATCGAGGAGGTCCTTTCCAGGGGCGCGACCAAGCCTCTGGCGGAGCTGGCCGCTCCCGCGATCCGCTATGCCGAGGAAGGCTTCGAGGTGAACAGGACCTTCGCTCAGATCTGCAAGGACAACTTTACGCTCCTCTCCGGCAACGCCCCGGATTTTCTCAACGACGGGTTGGCGTGGGAGCCGGGGGAGACGTTCAGGAACCCCAAACTGGCCGCCACGTTGAGGACGCTCGTCGACAAGGGGCTTCGTGAATTTTACGAGGGCTCCATCGCCGACGACGTCGATGCGTTCATGGTCGAAAAAGGCGGATGGATGCGCAAAAGCGATCTCTGGGATTACAAGGTCATCGAGCGTGAGCCGTTTCGAGGTTCCTACAGGGGGTACGACATCGTCGTTGCGGGGCTTCCGGTCGGCGGGCCCCGCCTTCTGGAGAACCTGAACATCTTCGAGAACTTCAATTTCGCCAACATGGGCTGGGACGACCCCCTTCGACTGCACATCATGCAGGAGGCGTTTCTCCTGACGCAGCAGGATCTGCGCGCCTACATCGGGGATCCCGCCTTCAACCGGACGTCGGCAAAGGGCATGGCGGCCAAGGATTACGCCAAGCTGCGGCTGATGAAGATCAAGCTCGAGGGGGCGACGACCGCGGACGAGTGGAAGGACGGAAAATCCAAGCCCGGCGACGCTCCCGCCTTCGAGGAGGGGGGGGAGTTCCGGAGGTATTTCGCGCTTCCTAAGGCCGCCGCCCTGGAGGTATGGGATGCCGAGGAGCGCGAATCGGCTTCGACGACGCATTTTTCGGTCATCGACCGTTGGGGAAACGCTGTAGCCTGGACCCAGACGATCTCCGGCTTTTTCGGGACCGGATGCTGGGTCGACGGCTTTTTCCTGAACAACGAGATGGGGAACTTCTGGAACGAGCCCGGCGGCGGCGTGAGCGATCTGGCCCCCGGCAAGCGCGTTCGGACGACGATCGCTCCCATGGTCGTCGAGAGGAACGGCAAGCTCCGCTGGGTTCTCGGTACCCCCGGCGGGGGACGGATCGTCCCCACCCTGACCCAGATGCTCGTCGACATGATCGACTTCAGGATGACGCTGGAGCAGACCATCAAGGCCCCGAAGATCATGAGCAGCTTCGTCGAAAAAGACGGCGTGTCCCTGATGGAGATGGAGAGCGGCTACGACCCCGCAACGATGCAGGCGCTGGAGAATGGTTTCGGCCACAAGGTCGATGTGAAGCCCTTCCCCCACCTGTACTTCGGCGGTCCCAACGCCATCGAGGTGGGGCTTGACGGCCTTCTGACCGGTGTGGGCTCCGTACGCCGCGGCGGGGCCGCGTCCGCTCCGGAGAAGTAGGGCCGGAACCGTGCCGCGTGAGGGGCGGGGAAGGGGCCTCCCCACTTCCCGGACCCGTTTTCCGAGATGAATGGAGGTACTTGCATGCGTATCCTGCGTTTCAGGCGTTTTTGGGCCCTGACTGCGGTCCTCGTCGTCGTCCTTTGCACGTCCGCATGGGCCGCTTTCTTCCGGCCGGACGTCCGGCCGGGCTATGGGGTGACCCGCCTGGGCTGGCTCTCCGATTATCACGCCCCCTTGAGGGGGACCCATCTGGACGCTCCGGTCTACTACATCGAGGGAGAGAAGGCCGGGGCGACCATGCTGATCCTGGGCGGTGCACACCCCCGTGAGCTCGCGGGGCACGTCGCGGCCCTCATCGCGGTCGAGAACGCCAGGGCCGTCGAGGGGCGCCTTATCGTCGTTCCAGCTCTGAACGCGAGCGGATACGGCATTCGCGACCTTGCGACGAACATCCCCAGGTTCCACAAGGTCGAGTGCCGTTCGGGCTTCCGGTACCTTCCCTTCGGCGACCGCCGCGTCGACGTTGCCGATCAGGGGCCCGATCCCGTTCAGTACAAACACCAGTCCGGGGCGATCATCCCGAACTCCAGGGGCAAGGACGGCAACGAGATGCGGAACATCAACCGCTGTTATCCGGGACTGCCCGACGGGACCCCGACGCAGCAGGCGGCTTATGCCGTGATGGAGCTGGTTCGTAAGGAAAACGTGGGGCTGGCCGTCGATATGCACGAGGCGGATACGCCGAGCTGGTACCTGTCCAGAAAGACCGGCGAGGTGCAGCAGGGGGGGCGCCTCGCCTACATGCTGGTCTGCAACCCCAAGGAGAAGGCCATGGAGCTGGGGGCGGAGGCGGTCATGAACGTGGGGGCGAACCTCGGCATGGAGCTCAAGATGGAGCCCTCCAACAGGGCGTTTCGCGGCTTGAGCCATCTGGAGATCGGCGACGCGACGGACTGTCTGTCCTTCCTGTTCGAGACCCCGACCCCTGCCCTGGACGATTGGCGGGAGAACCCCGATATCCTCACCGACAGGACCTATCCGATCGAACATCGTGCGGGGCTGCATCAGGAGGTCTTTCAGGAGCTGGTGCGCCTTTACAACGAATCTCACGAAGAGCGTCTCGTGCTCGAGGGACTGCCGACCTATCAGGTCCTCGTGGAGCAGGGAATCGCGGCCTGGCTGAACTGACCATGGCGACGAGTTTCCGCAAGGCGTTCCGGCTCGGCGTCACGGCGGTCGTTTTGGGGGCGTTGGCCGTTCAGACGTCCCTTGCCGCTTTTCGGATGGACGTGCGTCCCGGGTACGGCGTCACACGCATGAAATGGCTGTCCGACTACAACGAGCACCTGAAGAACAGCGAGTACGACACGCCGGTCCTCATGTTGGAGGGACGCGGGCAAGGAGCCGTCGCGCTCGTGATGGGCGGGACCCATCCCCGGGAGATCGCGGGCGTGACCGCGGCGACGCTGATCGTCGAGAACGCCCGCGTCGAGGAGGGAACGCTGTTCGTCATCCCCTGTCTCAATGCCGCGGGCATGTCCGTCAGCGATACGCTGGGGCGCCGACCCCACCAGATCGAGGTCGAGGGACGCTCGGGCAAGCGTTTCCTGTCGTACGGCGACCGTTATGTCCCGCTCCGTCCCGGGGAGCGGGACCCCGAGCATTTCATCCATCCGTCCGGTTTTGTCCACAAGAACGGCGCGGAGTGGCGGAACGTGAACAGAAATTACCCGGGGAAGGCCGACGGGACGCCGGCCCAGAGGATCACGTTCGCGGTGATGGAGCTGATCCGTCGCGAACGGGTGAACTTCAGCCTCGATATGCACGAGGCCAGGACCTTCGAGGACGCCCTCGATCCCCGCACGGGAAAGGTGGGGAAGAACAGTCTGTTGGCCAATTCCCTGATCGCTCATCCCAGAGCGGTCGAGATCGGTGCGGAGGCTCTGTTCCTGCTGGAGGACAGGGGAATCCATCTCAAGTTGGATCAATCGGCGCCGGGCTACCGCGGAATATGCCATTACGAGATCGGCGAGGGGACGGAGTGTCTGGCCTTCCTTTCGGAGACGCCCAACCCCGCCATGAACCTGTGGAGCGAAAATCCGGACCCCTTGGGGCTGAGGGAATATCCGCTCGAAGAACGTGCGGGGACGGCATTGGAGCTCTTTTTGGCCCTCTGCAGCGCGTACGGCTCCAATTTCGGGGCCCGAATCGTCGTCGAGGGCCTTCCCTCCAAGGCCGAGCTCGAACGGGAGGGGCTCAGAAGTTGGTTGAATTGACCCGAGGGGGGCTCCGGATTTGACGTTGGAGAGGCAGGCATCGCGCGTCCTGCCCTGCCGCCCCTCAAAAATCGGGGTTCCCCTCACTTGGGGGCACCCCGGCTCAATCGGCGTTCCCCTGGATCCCCAGGGAGCCCGTGAAGTTTTCCGTGGCCTCCAGCAGGAGGGGCAGCATTTCCCTCCACCTCTCCTCCGCACCGGCGTAGAGAAACTTGGGCAGGGCGATGCTCATGGCCGCAACCACCTCCCCATTCCGGCCGCGCACCGGTGCGGCGATACAGATGAGCCCTTCGACGTACTCCTCGTCGTCCAGGGAGAAGCCATTTTCCCTCACCGAACGTAGGTCCTCCTTCAGCGCCTCCGGGGTGACCCTGGTGTTGGGTGTGAATTTTGGGAGGGGAAAGGGGCCCAGCAGCTCCTCGACCCTCTCCTCGGGCAGCCAGGCGAGCAGGGCCTTTCCGAGCCCCGTGCAGTAGGCCGGAAGCCGCTTCCCCACGGAGAGGTCCACCCTGATGGTGGATCGGCTCTCGATTTTATCGATGAACAGGATGTGGACCCCGTCGAGGATGGCGAGGTTGACCGCCTCGTTCGTCCGTGCGGAGAGCTCCCGGAGGAATGGCGCGCACTGCCGGCGCAGCCCGTGGCGCCTCACCACGGTGTTGCCCATCTCGAAGAAACGGAAGCTCAGGGAATACTTTGCGTTCCCCGGATTCTGGACGAGGTAGCCGAGGTCCCTCAGGGTCGAGGCGATGCGGTGGACGGTGCTCCGCTCCAGACGAAGCCTGCGCCCCATCTCGGAGGCACCCATCTCCCCCTCCGTGTCGAGAAGGTCCAGCACCGCGCACGCCCGCTCGATGGATTGAACGCCGCCTTTCCTTTCCTTCGACTCCATCGTGTCCTCCTGAAAAGATTGTTGCCGAAAGGGCCGAGCGGCCGAGAGGGCGGAACGATCCGCCCCTCTCGGCCGCCTCGTTTCGCTAAAGCCCCCAGAAGAGCCGAATCACCCTCTCCGACGGTTTTCGGGTCATCTTTGCGACCACGACGAAGGCCAGGAGGGAGAGCGCCAGCGACGGCACGATGGGGTGCAGGCCGATGGGCCGCGGCATGAGGTAGTTGAAATAAAGATAGGTTCCGATGCCCGCCACCATGCCGGCGATGGCCCCCGGCGCGTTGGCCCTCTTCCAGTAGAGTCCCAGAATGGTGGGCCACAGGAAGGTCGAGAGCTGGCCCGCCGTGGCGAAGAGGTTCAGCCACACCATCAGCTCCGGCGGATTGAAGGCCAGGGCGACGATGATCACGCCCACGATGCAGCAGGTGGCGATGGTGATGGTGCGGAGGGCCTTGAACTTTTCCTTGAGGTCCGGCTTGATGTAGTTCACCAGCAGGTCGTTGACGATGGCCGCGACGACGACCAGAAGCTGGGAGTCGACCGTGGACATGACCGCCGCCAGGGGGCCGGCGAGGATGATCCCGGCCAGCACGGGATGGAACAGGGAGCGGATGAGGGTGGGGATGACCAGGTCCCCGGAGGCGATGCCGGATACCTGGGTGACCCCGAAGGCGCCCACGAGATGCATGCCCAGCAGCAGCACGAGGGAGACGGCGGTCCCGTAGAGGATCCCCGCGTGGAGGCTCTTCGAGTCCTTGTAGCTCATGGCCCTCTGAGCGACCGCGGGAAGCCCTATGACCGCAAAGCCCACGAGCACCCAGAAGCTCGACACCCACGGGACGGTCATGAAGCCCTCCTTGACCCCGTAGGGCGAGATCATGCCGGGGTTGACGGCCTTCATGTCCTGGACGATGTTGGCGATGCCTCCGCCCTTGACCACGATGGCGACGAAGAGGGCCAGGGTCGAGAAGGTCATGACCACGCCCTGGAGCGTGTCGTTGAAGACCACCCCGCGGAATCCGCCGATGGCCGTATGGACCACCACCGTGGCTGCGAAGAAGAGGAGCGCGAGCTTGTAGTCCAGCCCCGTGGACCCCTGGAGCAGACGCGAAGCGCCGATGAGCTGGGCGGCCATGGCCGCGATGAGGAAGAAGATGATGGACAGGGACGCGATGATGAGGACCGCGTTGCTCTCGTAGCGGGCGCGGAGGAAGTCGCTGATGGAGTTGGCCCCCGTCTTTCTCGAGATGATGGCGAACTTCTTGCCCAGGGCCATCAGGGTGTAGTACCCCGTGGGAATCTGGGACATGGCCAGGAAGACCCAGGCGAGCCCGTGCGTGTACGCCGTTCCGGGGCCGCCTATGAAGCTGCCGGCACTCAGGTAGGTGGCCACGAGGGTCATGGCCAGGACGAACCCCCCGGTGCTGCGTCCCCCGGTCATGTACTCCTCCATGTAGGCCGAACCGCTTCCCCCCTTGCGGAGGCTGGCCCGGTTCACCAGGTGCAGGGCGTAGACGCCGATGAAGTACATGAGCGCGAAGTAGCAGACGATGGGCAGGAGCGTGGACCACTGCACCGTGTTCATAGCCGACCTCCTCCGTTGCGAACGAACGCCTCGGCCTCATCCTCGGTCATGGGGTCGAGGGGCATGTCCCGCATCTTCTTCCCGACGATGTAGGCCGTCGCTGCGATCGCGAAGATGGAGTTGGCGATGCAACTGACGAAAAACCAGGCCGGGAAGCCCATAATGTAGGAATAGCCGTCCACGGGGCCACTTCCGAGCCCGTAGCCCGTCACCGCCCATATCACCAGGTTGACGATACCGAGAAAGATGCCGTACCAGGCCTCTTTCTCGCACACTTTGTAGCGGGGGTCCTCGATGAAGCCGTACTCGTTTTTCTCGAGAACCCGGGTCTCTCCTGTCTCTGTCGTCATATCGTGTCCCGATCCTCCCTTTGACGTGATGATATCCGTCCGTGCTTTTCCCTACTGCCCGGCGGCAGGGCGAAGCCTTGGCCGTATGGGCGGGTCCGCTCCTCCACCGGCGATGGACGCGGCATTGCAGCCGAAGGCCGCTGCGCGGCCGAGCCTGCCGCCTCCCGGAAATCAAGGCCCGCCGCGTTCCTTCCTGTCCTTCCCTTTTTATTTAGCCTCCCTTCGTGCGGCTTTCACGCGGAAGCTCACTCCGCGACGCCGAGCAGATCCGCTGCCGTCGCCCTATCCATGTTGGGGTTCCCGCTCGTATTCCACCACGCCGTCGATGACGGTGCAGTCCACCCGAAGGGTATGGATGTCCATGGGGTCGATCGACAGGATGTCCCCCGAGAGGACGATCATGTCCGCCAGCTTCCCGACCTCGATACTCCCCTTGATCCCCTCCTCGAAGGAGGAATAGGCCCCGTTGTACGTGGCCGTCCGGATGGCCTCCAGGACCGAGATCGCCTGGGTTTTGTCGCACTGGACGTTCCGGCTCCGGTCGTAGCGGTTGACCGCCCCGTCGATGGTGTGGATGCCCTTGGGCCCCGACGGCCCGTCGCTCGCCAGGGAGCACATGATGCCCGCGTCGAGCATGCTGCGAAGGGCGATCAGGCAGGCGTTGCGATGCCCGTAGAACTTCATGTAGTTGGCGCCGATCATCTGGATCATCCCCGCGTTGACGGAGGGGCAGATGTTCATGGCGGCCATTCGGTCGATCAGGTCCTGGTCCGTCAGGGTGCAGTGCTCGATGCGGTGGCGCATGCGCCTGAACTTCTCCGGGTTCTCCCTAAAGCAGCGCTCGTACCCCTCGACCATGAACTCCACCGCGAGGTCGCCGATGGCATGAGCGGTACACTGGCATTCCGCATCCACGATCCGCTTGATGTAGTCCCACACCTCCTCGCGCTCCCAGCCCCGCTCGCGCACCAGGGCCGGGTCGTGGGAGTAGGGCTCGCGGGTGGCGCAGGAGGGACCTCCCGATCCCCCGTCGATCATGAACTTGCAGGGCCCCACACGAAAGCGTTCGTCTCCGAGCCCCGACAGGAACCCCAGGCTCATCCAGTGCCCGTTCTGCTCCAGGGAGTATGCTTTCCCGAAGATGCTGTGGAGCGCCATGTTGACCCGCACCTTGAAGACCCCGTCCCGGCAGAGCTTCTGCATGATGTGGTAGGAGGTGGGGCCGCACTCCCCCATGTCCCCGATGGACGTCACCCCCGCCTCCAGAGCCTGTTGGTGGGACTTCATCGCCGCGCGGACCTGTTGTGCCTCCGTATAGTCCACCATCCCCCACAGCTTGAAGTGGGTGTGGCCGCGCACCATTCCGGTGAGCCGGCCGTCCGCGACCTCGACCTCGTCCGGGGGGTACTTCGACGCGTCCTGGGGACCGTGCACGTCGAGGTGCGTCAGGGCCCGAGTGTTGTACATGCAGATGTGTCCGCCGCCGTGCATGCAGTGCACCGGGTTGTCCGGGGCAATGGCGTCCAGCTCCTCCAGGGTGGGATGGCGCCGCTCGTCGGAGAAGAGCTCAGGCTCGTATCCCATCATGGAGATCCACTGGCCCCGCTCCTTGCGTCCGACCGCTTCCCGGAGCATGTCGAGCATTTCTTTCAGAGAAGCGCAATTCCTCCTGGTGGTGTCGATCATCCCCGAATCGAGATCCGACCCGAGAAGCCCGTTGAGGATGGGGTGAAAATGGGTGTCGTTGATGCCGGGCATGAGGGTGCGCCCCCGAAGGTCGCGGACCGCCGTGTTCTCGGACAGGTAGGGGGCGATGCCCCCGGAGCTCCCGACGTAGGCGATGCGGTTTCCCTTGACGCCCACCGCCTCGGCGATCTCGTCCCCTCCGTTCACGGTGACGACGCTGCCGTTCACGAAGGCCATGTCCAGTTCGTTGCAGGGCGCGAAGTTCTCTTTCACGGAAGCCTCTCCTTTCTGTGCCTCTCCGGCCGGTCCCTTCCAGGACGGCCGGGGGCCGTTTTGCGCCTCGGCGGCGTAGGCCGAGTGCCGACGAATCGGCCTGAGGAGCATTTCCGCCGGACGGCTTTCGTTGAGTTCAGATCCGCTTCTGCAATTCGATTTGTTTCTCTGAGGGTCTACCGTAAAATGTGCGTTCTCGCTGCGTCGGGGCTTGGGAGAACAACCCCGCACCGGCCCGACCGGCCGAAGGAATGTGTCCCGTATGGCGGGACAATGTTGATCTATTCGCACTACTTATTGCAGTATACCCGTTCCGCTCTTTCTGTCAACGGCCCTGGAGGGTTTTCGGCGCCGCAGGAGCGGTGATTTTTTGAGGATGAAATCCATCATTTTGTGGATCGGCCGGCCGATTTTTCTGCGTCGGACGGGTGGTGCGGAACGAAACGTACGGGACCTGTCTTTGTCCCACACTGAATTTGGGGCTGCAAACACGGAATTTGACAGCCGGATTTTTTATGCTATATTCATTCGGTACGTTTGCGGGCTTGTAGCTCAGTGGATAGAGCGACGGCCTCCTAAGCCGTAGGTCGGGCGTTCGAGTCGCCCCAAGCTCGCCATAATCCAACCGAAGGGATTATGGCAGGACGGTACAGAGCAAAAAGCAGGCTTTTCTTGATGGAATCTAAATACGGGATTCTGCCTCGTTTGCCCAAACAAAGGCCCGTTTTTCCTGGACATGGAGAAACGGGCCTTTTTATTTTGCTCTGAAGCCCGAATGCCGATGGAGGGGCAAGCTCCTCTTACCCCGGGAGCGTTGCGCCGAATCCCGTAAAACATAAATGATTCTGGAATTGGGAAGGAGGTTCTCATGGCAGAGCCTCTTCGAATGGGGCTCGTGTCCTGTGGATGGGCCTATGGGTTTGGCATCGACACAAAATATTTGAAGGGAAGGTTGTTTGCATTGACTATCCGCAGGAAGCTCTATCTGATGCTGTTTGTCGCTCTTTTTGTGATTACGGCAATGACGGGCGTGACCTATTTTCACGGCAGTGCGGTGATCGGGGATCTGGCCGATGCCGTGGGGATGCAGACCGTCGACGAGGGCGTCAGGATCATCGACAATCAGTTCTCGCGCTACGTGGCGTCCTTGAACACCGCTGCGGATTCCGTGCAGCACGTGCAGAGGGCGTTCGGTATCGGGGACGAGGCGAGGGTGGAACAGCTGCTCCATTCCATGTCGGAGAGCACCACGAAGGCCGGGTTCGTGAAAGTCTTCATGGGATTGGAAGCCACGGGAAGGCTGGCCGACGGCTCGCTCTGGCAGGAGCCCGAGGACTTCGATGCGCGGCTTCGGCCCTGGTATCGAAAAGCGGTCGAGGGCAAGGGCAGCGTCGTTTTCTCCGATCCTTATTCCGATGCGCAGAGCCAGAAGATCATCATCTCCCTGTGCAGGGCCCTTTATGACGGCGAGGGCAAATTGCTGGGGGTTCTCGGAGGAGACATCTTTCTGGACGAGCTCAACGACTACGTCGTCTCCCTGCAGATCTTCGGGAGGGGAAATGGAATCCTCCTGCTGAAGGATGGGACGGTATTGGCCGGACCCCATGCGGAGGACATCCTGAAGGTCAACCTGGCGGAAGCGCCTCAGCTTCCGGAACCCCTCCGAGCGGTTGCCCGGAGGATGATCGGCGGGGAGAGGGGAAGGCGGCACTACAGCTACGGCGGATCGGACCGGGAGATGTTCTACGCGCCCACCAAACAGGGGTTCTACCTCGGCATCACCTTTCCGTCCAGCGAGATGAAAGCGCTCGTCAACTCGCTCACGATGGTCCTCCTCGTCATCGCCGCCGTGGCGCTGATCGGGACCGGGGCCGTCATCGTACTGGTCAACCGCGGCCTGACGCGCAGCATCCGCTCCATGCAAAGCGCCACCGAACGGCTCGGCGAGGGAGACCTCACCGTCCGCTACGACGACACCGGCAAGGACGAGTTGGCCTACATATCCGGGAAGCTCAACGCGACCGTGGCGTCCCTTCGGGCCAGCATGACGGACATCCGAATCACCGCGGACACCACGGCCCACCAGTCCGAGACCCTCGCCGCTCTTTCCGAGGAGACCCTCGCCTCCATGGAGGAGGTCTCCGCGTCCACGGAGCGCATCCTTCGGAGTCTGGAGGACAACGTCGCGACGTTGCAGGTTACGGACTCCTCCATCGAGGAGATCGCCTCGGGCGCCCAAGCGTCCGCGGAGGCGGCCACTCAGGGCGCCGAGGGGGCGGCCAGCGTCTCCGAGAGGGCCGAGGGCTCCTCCGAGGAGCTGAGTCGGGCTCTCGAGGACATCAGGAAAGCGGAGGAGGTCTCCGTGCAGAGCATCGAACGCCTTCAGAGGCTCGAGAGGTCCGTGGACGCCATCGCGGGCTTCGTCAACACCATCACCTCCATTGCCGACCAGACCAACCTGCTGGCCCTGAACGCCGCGATCGAAGCCGCCCGTGCGGGCGAGGCCGGGCGTGGATTCGCCGTGGTCGCCGACGAGGTCCGTAAGCTGGCCGAGGAGTCGGCCCGTGCCGCCTCGCAGGTCGACGTGCTCATCACGGAGCTTCAGGAGCACTCCAAGAGCTCCATCGATGCGACCGAGAGGACCGGTGCCCTGCTGGGCGAGACGACGGCGAGGACGACGGACGCTCAGGGAAAGCTCAAGGATGCCCTGAACGCCTTGAATCGCTTGACGGAGTCGATCCAGAACGTTGCTGCGGTATCCGAGGAGCAGGCGGCCTCCAGTGCCGAAATGAGCCATTCCGTCCACACCGTGGTCGAGACCACGGAGCGCATAGTGGAGTCCAGCCGCAGCGTGGAGACGGCAACGCACGAGACGACCCGTGCGGCGGAATCGATTGCGGGCGAAGCGCAGCGTATGGCGGAGACGTCGGAAAACCTGCTGGCGATCGTGCGGCGTTTCGTTCTGGATGCGGGAGAGCCCGGCCTCGTGCCCTCGAAGAAATAGCCGGGAGAGGTCGTCCCCTTTTCGTGAGCGGGGGATTTGAGCTGGTGTTGAAGCGGCCCCCCGGTTGAGACGACCGGGGGGCCGCTTCAGGCTGTTCTACGGGCCGCTCAGGCCGGAGGCGTGAGCGGGACCGGGGGATCGTGGGGGCAGGGTATGGAATGGAATGAGGGAGGGGAAACGATGGCTTGTTTGGGGGATGACATCAAAAAGCTGGGTTTCGGGCTGATGCGCCTGTCCGAGAAGGACGACCCGAGCTTCCGCCCGTCCATCGAGGGCATCGTCGAGACCACGGGGCGGAGCGTTCTGCGCTTCGTCCCCCTGAAGCCGAAGATGACGGCGCGTCTGGTTCTCGCCTGGAAGAAGGACGCCCTGTTCTCGCCGGCGGCGGAAAAGTTCTTCGAACTTGTGCGCGGCGCTCCGACGGATCGATGCCCAAGAGCGGGGCTTCGAAAAACACGCGGGTTGAAAATCGAAAATCCGAGTGGATGAAATCATGAAATTTGAAGGAATGATATTTCAAAATCCAACGGAATGAGATATGATAAAGGCAGCAAACTCTGGAGGAAGCGTATATGAAACGCCCCGGTTACAGACCCCGTATCATCGACCGCAAAGTGGAAGAATATCTCTCCGTCTTCGGTGCCGTCTGCATCGAGGGGCCGAAGTGGTGCGGCAAGACTTGGACCGCTTCCTGTCATTGCAGGAGTGCCGTCTATATCGGCGACCCGGCGGACAATTTTCAGAATCGGAGGCTGGCGGAGCTCTCCCCCGCGTTGGTGTTGGAGGGCGAGTCGCCCCGCTTGCTTGATGAATGGCAGGAGGTTCCGTCCCTTTGGGATGCCGTCCGCCATAAGATCGATGCGACCTCCGGCAAAGGGCGCTTTATCCTCACCGGTTCCGCGACTCCAAACCATAAGGGTATCCTTCACAGCGGTGCGGGGCGGATCGCCAGGCTGCGGATGCGCCCTATGTCCCTCTACGAGTCGGGCGATTCCAGCGGCGAGGTCTCCCTGTCGAAACTGTGCAACGGCGAGCTGACGCCTGTGGCGACCGGCGAGGTGAATCTTGGGAAGCTCGTCGATCTGATTATCCGCGGTGGTTGGCCCGGCAGCCTGGGGCTTCCCCCGGAACGGGCGGCGCTGCTGCCCGGGGAATATTTGAACGCGATCATCGACGACGACGTGCACCGCGTCGACGGCGTCAGGCGGGACTCGTTCAAGATGCGCCTGCTGCTGCGCTCGCTGGCCCGGAACGAGAGCTGCACCGCAACCAACAGGACGCTGATGAAGGACGTCAAGGGTGTGGAGGACGGGGATATCGACGCCGGCACCGTCGCCGCCTACCTGGATATTTTCAGGCGGCTGTTCGTCACGGACAATCAGCCGCCGTTTTCCGCCGGTATACGCTCGTCCGTCCGCGTCAAACAGGCGGAGAAGCGGCACTTTTCCGATCCTTCCCTCGCCTGCGCCCTGCTGAAGGCGACGCGCACCGGCCTGCTGAACGATCTGAAGACGTTGGGCTTTCTGTTCGAGGCGCTTTGCGAGCGGGATCTGCGCATTTATGCCGAGTCCTTTGGGGCTGGCCTTTATCACTATCAGGACTACAGAAATCAGGAGATTGACGCGGTCGTCGAGCTGCCAGACGGCCGCTGGTGTGCTTTCGAGATCAAGCTGGGGGCGAATCAAATCGACGCAGCAGCAGCAGAGCTGTTGGCGATCCAAAGGCGGATGGCGGAGGATCCCAAGGGGAGGCTGCCCGATGTCCTCTGCGTTCTCTGCGGCATGGCCGCCGCCGCCTACCGACGTCCGGACGGCGTGTTCGTGGTGCCGGTTACGGCGCTGAGGGAATGAGCCCATTGGCCCTTGACCGAGCGGCCCCCTCCCCCGTGATGGGGTGAGGGGGCGCTGGGCATCGGGGGAATCAGAAGGTGTTGCGGCGCGTCGTCTTCTCCGGGGGCAGGCGCTCGGCGTGCTTCGGGCTGGGGACGTTCGTCCCGTGGGGGTAGCCCATCGGCAGGATGGCGACCGGGGTCACGTTCTCCGGTAGGGTGAAGGCCGAGCGCACCTTTTGCGGATCGAAGTGTCTCACCCAGGTGGGCGCCCAGGCCGAGGGCCGCCTCCGAGTCGAGCGCCGGGCCCCGCTGCGGCTGGTAGTTGCACGCGGTGGGGGCCAGCCCGCCGGCCTCCAGGACCGCGTTCAGCTTCTCGCGTTCCACCTCTTTTCCGGCGAACCTCCGGACGGAATGGCATTCTCTCGCCAACTCCAGAAAATCCATGATTATCCCTCCCGATTTTTTATCGTTTTGTTGAGGTGTACGCCGCCTCCTGTTACCGGGGAGAGGCCGATCGGCTTGGCCTTTGGGAGAGGCACGAGCCTTTCTTCCTTTTCCCCCTGTCAAGGGACAGAGAAAATCCCAAAACCACAGGTTGTGGTGCGCTTATCGAGAACGGAGTATGTTATTGCATAGTTTAAGCGAACTTTAGTTTTGCACCCGTCGGGTGCGGCAAAAA